>DASQAY010000169.1:0-9182 GCA_035635515.1 Candidatus Eiseniibacteriota bacterium
TCAGGTAGACGAGGTTCGCCCAGACGAACGCGGCCCCGGCGTCGGCCGCGGCCGCGACGGTGGACTCCAGTTGGAGAGGGGCATCGCTGATCCCTGGAAGGACCGGTGCCATCCCGACTCCCGCGGTGATGCCGGCCGCGACCAGCCGGCGCAGGGCACGGAGCCGCTGGCGGGGCGGCGGGGTTCCCGGCTCGGTGCGCCGCCACACCGCCTCGTCCACAGTGGGGACGCTGAAGCAGACGGTGGTCTCGGTGCGCGCGGCCAGCTCCGCCAGGACATCGACGTCGCGAATGACCATCGTCCCTTTGGTGATCAGCCCCACCGGCGTCCACGAGTCGCGGAACGCCTCCAGGCATCGGCGCGTCAGACGGTACCGGCCTTCGATGGGTTGGTACGGGTCGGTGGCGGTGCCAAAGGCGACCTGCTCGTGCCGCCAGGACGGGCGTGACAACTCCTGGCGGAGGACCTGGGGCAGGTTGACCTTGACGGCGATGTCCGTGGAGAATCCCTCCCCCGGGTCCCGGTCGGCGAGCTTGGCATGCGCCCGGGCGAAGCAATACACGCAGCTGTGGACGCAGCCCTGATAGGGATTGAGCGACCAGCCAAACCCCATCCCGGTCACCCGGTTGAGGGCGGTCTTGACCAGGACTTCACGATACTGGGGGCGGACCATGGAAGGCCCATGATAGAACATTTGTTCGTACGCGCCGCCCCTCCTCTATTAATGATGTGCCTGGCGGCCTGCGCCGCCTCGTCGCCCACAGCCGATCCGGGCGGCCAGCCCTCCGGTTCGCTGCGCTTGCACACGGAGGAGCCGCCGCCCAGCCCCACGGCGCGCGCGGTTCCGGAGCTGGTGGCCACCCCGGCGCCGATGCAGTCCATCTTCACCATCTCGATGCCCGTCTACCGGCAGGTGATGAACCTGGATTGCGAGGCGGCCGCCCTCCAGATGGCCCTGGCGAGCCTCGGTCACCCGTACTCGCAGCCCGCGCTCTTTGCCGAGGAGAACGCCGACCCGCGCCTCCCGGTCATGAATCCCGACGGCAGCGTCAAGCATTGGGGGAACCCCTATGTGGGGTTCGTGGGCAACGTCAACGGCAGCGATCTCGCGCCCACGGGCTATGGCGTGTATTACCCGGTCATCATCGCAGTCGCCCGCTCCCACGGAGCTCCCAACGCCACTGGTGGGGAGGGGTTGTCGCCGGGCGCCGTCTACGAAGCGCTAAAAGCCGGGCGCCCAGTGATGGTCTGGGTCGAGACGGGCTGGGAGCGGGTGGGGTATCCGCTGATGGGGACCTGGACTGCCTGGGACGGCCGGCCGATCCACTATTCCCTGATCGAGCACACGGTGACTTTGAGCGGTGTTTCCGAGAGCCAGGTGCGGGTCAACGACCCGTGGCACGCTGGCAGCCAGTACTGGATCAGCAAAGCGGCGTTCGAGACATCCTGGCGAGACTTCAACAACATGGCCGTCATCTTCTGAACGAGCCAAGCCGCATCGGGAACTGGTCGTGGCCTCGCCCCCTCCCGGGGGCCTGCGCTTGACGACGTGAGCAACTGGTTAATTCTCTTGACGGCCCATTTAATTTGACTTAGGGTGAACCTGCTCGGAGGGGCCGAGCGTGCAGTAGGGTCGGGTGTTCCGTCCGGGAGGAAAGCCATGACAGACCCCAAGATCACCAGACGGCAGATCATCAAGGGCGCGGCAGCCGTGGGCGCGCTCGGAGCCTTGGGCCTCCCGTCCGCAGCCTTCGCGGACGAAGAGAACGGGAATAACGAGGGGGCCCGGATCAGGTGGGACCTGGTCGATTTGCCCTTCCCCGATGTCTTTCCTGGCGGCGACGACACCGCCAGCGCCGCGGATGCGTCAACGCTGACCCTGACGGGCAGCGGAACCTTCACACCCGGGCACCCTGGTCAGGTGACTGGTGGTGGCGCATGGCATACGACCAATGGTGACGTCCCGGGTAGCGGCACCTATCGGGTCACCGAACTCGTCAGCTGGCACCGGGCCCCGGGTAGCTTGCCGCTAATCCTCCGCGACCATATCGGCAACCGCGCCGATGCGCGTCCTGGGCTGGTCGTCCTACGCATCCGGTACTCGGATGGGCTCGAAGGAGGCCTCGTCGTCAGCTGCAACCTGGCCGGTACCCCGGCGTCAGTCGATGAGGGGATCAACGCGACGAGAGGGTTCGTGAACTTTTTCCGTCCGGCGGAGCCAGCATTTGGTAAGCACGCGAACCGCACCGTGTTTCACGTGGTTCCCAAGGGAGCGGAAGACTAGCTCACCGGGCGCCTGACACGAAGGGGATGAATCTGAGCAGGGAGGGTTGCCTATGCGGATGGGCTCGCTGAAACCGACCGACCATGCGGAATGGCTTTCGGAGGTGACTAAAGTTGGGTAAGCGAATCGATCGGCGAACGTTTGTCAAGACCGCCGCAGCCGGATCCGTCGCGGCAGCGTCGCTGCCGCTCTTCGGGACATCCGCGGCCTTCGCTCGCGACGAGGACGAGGGCGGCGGGCATCGCATCTTTGTCTTCGTCTCCTTCAGCCAGGCGGCGGCCCAGGGTCTGGTGCTTCCCCGAATCGGCATGACAGGAGCGGGGACCTTCAAGCCCGCTGCTAGGCATGTGAACGGGGGCGGCAGCTACGTGTTGTCCGACCAGGCGACCAGCATTCCGAAGAGGCTCATCGCGTCTGGACGATGGATGGCCAGGGAATTCGTGAGTTACACCACCAAGGGCCTTCCCTCGTACGGGACGATTCAGCCCGGCATCCTGGTGATGAAGGCGGATGTCGAGGGGATCGGGAACGGCCTGACCCTCGTGGTGGTATGCAACGTCGGCGCGCTTGGTCCAGCCGGGTCGACGGGCGAGGAAGAGGGGTGGGAACTCATGGACACCCCTGCATACGGAACGTTCCACCAGGCCGGCGTGGGAATCTCGCACATGAGCGTCGAGGGCTTCACCATCGCGGGATTGGGCCGCGGGGCGCAGGACTAGCTCGCCCCGGGGTTAGCACCGGTCGGGGAGGCGCTGTTCCGCGTCTCCCCGACCTTCGCGCATGCGTACCAAGATAGGAGGGAGATGGGATGTTGGACGATCCTCAGGTTTCCGAGCGACGTGGTCCCTTGACCGGCGTGCCCGCACTGCGGAGGTACTGGCTCTGGGCCGGGGCTGCGCTTACTGCTGCCGCGCTGCTTGGGTCAGCCGCTCCGCAGGTCGCCGCCGGCGAAGAGGGGGGAGGCGACCACCAGGTGTCGGGGGCTGGCCGGACGATCATTGAGGGCGGCGCCCCAGGGTTCATACCAGTAATCACCGTGCTCGCCTTCCACGCCAGCGGGCGGGGCGGGGACTTCGAATGCCTGGCCCTGGCCCCGACCACCGCGTCGGGCCCGGGGAGCGGGCAGTTCGAAGTCAACGCGATGTATGTCACCGGAGCAATCACCTCGGTGCAGGTGTCGGGTGGCACCGCCGTGTTGAAGGGGACGGCTACGGTGACCGGACTCGGAGCCGGAACCAACCGGGCCTTCACATTTACGGTGAAGGCGGGAGGCCCCGGCACCACGGCCACGCTGGACATCTCGGGGTTGACCTTCCATGAGATCCTGCTGGAGGGCCAGATCACGATCCATTAACTGTTGTCAGCCAGGGGAGCGCTGGCAGCGCCGGGCGCTCCCCTGGGCTTTCGCGTCAGAGAGGGACGGATCATGAGCCAGCGAGAACCATTCCGCGTGACTCGCCGAACCGCGCTCAAATGGGGAGCCCTGGCGGCGGCTGCCCCCGCGTTGAGTGGCCTTCCGCTCGCCGTGTTCGCCTCCGGCGATAGTGTCGTCCTGCTATGGAACGATGCCGCCCTGCAAGGGGTCCGGGATTCCAAGCTGGGCCCGCCGATGGTGGCCCGCGCCCTTGCCATCGTCCACACCTGTATCTTTGACGCCTGGGCGGCCTACGACCACCAAGCGGTGGGCACCCGACTCGGCGGCGCTCTCCGCCGGCCACCCCGGGAGCGCAGGCTAGCCAACATCAACATGGCGATCAGCTTCGCCGCCTACCGGGCGGCGGTCGATCTGTTTCCTGGTGACCGGCTGAGCGTTTTCGACCCCCTCATGCGCCGGCTCGGTTACGACCCCGCCAACGCGACGGCTGACATCACCACGCCCGCGGGAGTCGGGAATGTGGCCGCTCAGGCAGTCCTCGAGTTCCGGCACCGGGACGGTGCGAACCAGCTCGGCGACGAGCCTGGCGGAAAGCCCGGCGTCCCGTACGCGGACTTCACCGGCTACCAGCCGGCAAACGATCCGATGGACCTGAGGCGCGGCTCCCTATTCGACCCCGCAGCAGTCCACGACGCCAATCGGTGGCAGCCGTTGCGTTATTTCGATAAGACCGGCACCGACGTCAGCCAACCTTTCGTCGGCGCCCACTGGCAGCACGTGACGCCGTTCGCGCTCACCAACGTCGCCCAGTTACGAACGACGGGGCCCGCCAGGTATGGTTCGCCCGCGTACGAGTCGCAGGCTCGCGCCCTCCTCGCCATCAGCGCCGGTCTCACCGACGAGCAGAAGATGATCGCCGAGTACTGGGCGGATGGGCCCCAGTCCGAGCTGCCGCCCGGGCACTGGGACCTGTTCGCCCAGTTTGTCTCACGCCGGGACCATCACAGCACGTACAAGCATGGCGTCGACGCCGACGTTCAGCTTTTCTTTGCCCTTACCAACGCCGTCTTCGACGCCAGCATCTGCTGCTGGGATAACAAGTGCGCCTTCGACTCGGTCCGGCCCATCACGGCCATCCGGTACCTGTTCCGAGGGCAGCAGGTCCGTTCATGGGGTGGCCGGTATCGGGGCACTCGACTGATCGACGGCGCGGACTGGTTCCCCTATCAGGCCTTAACTTTCCCGACGCCGCCCTTCCCCGAGTACAGCTCGGGTCACAGCACCTTCAGCGCGGCCGGGGCCGAGATCCTGAGACTTTTCACCGAAAGTGACGACTTCGGGGCATCGGTCACGTTTCAGGCTGGGAGCTCGAAGTTCGAGACCGGCGCCGTCCCGGCCAGCGATCTGACGCTGCGCTGGGCAACGTTCAGCGACGCCGCCAACCAGGCCGGCCTTTCCCGGCGCTATGGTGGCATCCACTTCGAGCAGGGTGACCTGGACGGAAGGGCGGCAGGCCGCCGTGTCGCCCAGGTTGCGTGGGCCAGGGCGCAAGGGTACATCAGCGGGGCCGACCAAGAGGGCGATCACGACTACGGCAACGACGAGGGCGAAACAGCCTGATTGCGGCACCTTGGCATGTGCCAAGTCCAACCAGTTGACCGCGGCCACTGCGCCGTATGAGTTGCCGGTCCTTCGTATTCTCTAATCGGCTCGGGCCCAGTCGGGGCCAGGAGATCCATCAAGCCTTCGGAATGCCGATCTGCTGGCCTCCGGCTAGGAGCGTCACACGCACGCGGAGAGCTGAGACATCCACGTTCACCGCGATATTGTGGCCGGGTGTCGTGTCGAGAAGCTTGAGCGTCCCTAAGAACGCGCTGCCAGAGTCAACCGCGCGACCATCAACGACCAGCCTGCACTTTCCCGTGAAGCGGCCGAACTCAACCACGATGCGCCGTCCAGCGTGCTCGGTTACATACCGTGCCATTGAGCCGACATTCTATAGCGCGATTCTTGTGCTCACGCAGCTGCCGGGGAAGCGTCGGCGAACCTACCCTCAGCCATAATGGAAGCTGCCCCACCATGAATATCTTCGTGTGCGTCAAGCAGATCCCGGACCCGAATGCGCCCGGAAAGTTCGATCCGGCCACCAGGCGCCTGGTACGTGACGGCGTGGACGTGGTGCTCGACCCGGGCGACGAGCATGCCGTCGAGGCGGGCCTCCAGCTGGCCGAGCAGCAGGGAGGCGACGTCACCGTGGTGTCGATGGGTCCGCCGAAAGCCCTGGACGCCATCCGCAAGGCCCTGTCCATGGGCGGGGCGCGTGGCATCCTCATTACCGACCCCGGACTCGAGAATTCAGACGCGTTGAGGACGTCCCGCGCCATCGCCGCGGCGCTCAAGGGCCAGGCGATCGACGTCATCATCTGCGGGACGGAGAGCACCGACGGCTACTCGGGTGCCGTTCCGGGCCAGCTGGCCGAACTGCTGGGGCTGCCGCTGCTGAGTTTCGCCAAAAAGCTGGAGGTGGCCGGCGGGAAGGCGACCATCCAGCGACAGACCGACGAGGGCTACGACGTAGTGGAGGCGGCCCTCCCGGTCGTCGTCACGGTGACTGGCGGGATCAACGAACCACGCTATCCGTCGCTGCGCGGGATCATGCAATCCAAAAGCAAAGAAGTGAAGCAGGTGGGCCTGGCAGAGCTCGGGCTCGACGGCCAGGCGGGGACGGCCGCCCTGACCCAGGAGGTGGTGGCCATCACCCCGGCCGAGACGCGCAAGGCCGGCCAGGTCATCGAAGACCGTGGAGATGGCGCCAAGCAGATCGCAGACCTCCTGGTGCGCCTCAAAGTCATCTGATGGGGGCTGTCTGGGTCTACGCCGAAACCGTGGACGGGGCGCCGCGTCCGGTCGTCCTCGAGCTGCTCACCCGGGCGCGCGGCCTGGGCGACGCCGAAGCGGTCGCATTTGGTCCGGGGGCATCCAGCGCCGTCGCCCGGCTGGGTGAGTACGGGGCGCGCACCGTTTTCGTGCACGAAGACCCGGCGTTCCGCGATGTGCTGGCCCAGCCCGCCGTCGACGCGCTCGCCTCCCTGGTGGCCACCCACCAGCCATCCCTGATGCTGTTCGGCATGACGTATGAAGGCCGCGATGTGGCGGCCCGCCTCAGCGCGCGGCTGGGTGCGGCGCTGATTGCCAGCGTCACCGAGATCGACCAGGGCGACGGCGGCTGGATGGTGAAATCGCCCGTCTTCGGCGGCACCCTGCTGGTCACCACCAGGGCGGGCGGCCAGGGGCCGCCCCTGATCCTGGTTCGGCCCAAGGCCTTCACTGCGCAGCCCGCCGCGGGCCCGGCTCCCAGGGTCGAGATGCTGCGCGATCCGGTCCGCCCTGACAAAGCCGCCCCCCGCGTGCTGACGCGTGAAATCGAGGCGGCAGCGGGGCCGAAGCTGGAGGATGCCTCGATCATCGTCAGCGGCGGGCGGGGCATGGGTGGTCCCGAGAACTTCAAGATCCTCGACGACCTGGCCGAGGCGCTGGGGGCGGCAGTGGGCGCCAGCCGCGCGGTGGTCGATGCCGGATGGAAACCCTATGCGATGCAGATCGGGCAAACGGGGAAGACGGTCAAGCCCAGCGTCTACATTGCCTGTGGCATCTCCGGGGCCATGCAACACACGGTCGGCATGAAGGGGGCCAAGACCATCATTGCCATCAACAAGGATCCGGATGCCCCGATCTTCAAGATCGCCGACCTGGGCGTCGTGGGTGACGTGCAGAAAATCGTGCCGCAGCTGACCCAGGAAATCCGGGCGCGCAAGGCTCGATGAGCGAGCGCAGCCTGCTGGCCGTCGAGGCCCACCCCGACGACGAATCCATTGGGGTGGGGGGAACGCTGGCCAAGTACGCGGCGGAGGGGGTGCGCACGACCCTGGTCACCGCCACCCGCGGCGAGCGCGGCGAGATCCTGGACAAAAGTCTCGATCCGAAGGAGGCTCGACCTCGGCTGGGAGCCATCCGCGAGGCCGAGCTGCGGGAAGCCTGCCGGATCCTGAAGGTCTCGGAGTTGGTCTTCCTCGAGTACCAGGACTCGGACATGTACGGGCGGCGCGGGAACCGGTCACCGCGGGCGTTCTGGCGGGCGGACCTGCATGAGGCCATCGGCCGGCTGATCGCCGTCGTCCGTCGCGTGAAACCGCAGGTCATGATCGCCGACAACGAGATGGGTACCTACGGGCATCCCGACCACATGAACGCCCATCGGGTGGCCGTGGGGGCGTACTTCATGGCGCCCGACATCAAGCTGTACCCGGATGGCGAGCCGTGGCAGCCGCTCAAGCTCTACTACCGGTCGATATCGGCCTCCGGCGCGCGCGAGCTGGGCGCGTTAATGCGCCAGGCAGGCATGGAGGGCTTCGGTGAGGACGGCGAGGGCTGGAATATGGCCACGCCGGACGAGCGGATCACGACCCGGATCGACGTCCAGCCCTATCTCGAACAGAAGATCGCCGCTATGCGAGCCCACCGGACGCAGATTCCGGAAGACAGCTGGTTCATGAATGTGTACCGGACCGTCGGGCCGCGCGCCTGGAACCGGGAGGAGTTCGAGCGCGTGCGCTCGCTGGTCCCGGCGTCCACGCCCGAGACCGACCTGTTCGCCGGAATCGCGTGATCGCCGGCGCGGCGCTGGCCCAGGCGTCCGAGCTGCTCAGCCGGGCCAGCTCGGCGGTCGCCTTCACCGGCGCCGGAATCTCAGAGGAGAGCGGGCTTCCCACCTATCGAGGCGAGGGCGGCCTGTGGACCAAGTTCGATCCGTACAAGGTTGCCTCCATCGAGGAGTTCCACAAAGACCCAACCGTCTATTGGAGCTACAGCCTGTCCCACCGGCGGATCGGTGCCGACCCCAATCCGGCCCACCTGGCGCTGGTGGAGCTGGAGCGGGCCGGCCGCCTGCGCGCGGTGATCACCCAGAACACCGACGGTCTCCATCAGAAGGCCGGCAGTGCCGAGGTGATCGAGCTCCACGGGTCGTCGGCAAACGTCATCTGCCTCGACTGCGAGGCCAGGTATCCGCGGGCGGACATCGATGCTTTGAACCGGCAGCACTGCCCGCCGAGCTGCCCGGCGTGCGGCGGTCGGTACCTGAAGCCGACCGTCGTCCTCTTCGGCGAACCGCGTCCCGTCGCGGCCTTCGCCCGCGCGCAGGCCCTAGCCGCGCAGGCCGACATGATGCTAGTGGTGGGCAGCTCGCTCCAGGTTTACCCGGCCGCCGGGATTCCCCGCCTGGCCCGCGACTCAGGCGCAGAGCTATTGATCATCAACGCCGAGCCGACGCCCTTTGACGGCTGGGCTCGCGTGGTCCTTCACGGCAAGGCAGGCGAGATTCTGCCGCGGATCCTGGAGCTGGTCAGTCGGGGCTGACCGGGAAGGTCTGGCCGCACTCCGGACAGACAATCGGGTTCTGCTCGGACGGCGCCGCGAACAGGGCCTCACAATTCGGGCATGTATAGTCGCGCAGCCGCTGGTCGG
>DASQAY010000170.1:0-6573 GCA_035635515.1 Candidatus Eiseniibacteriota bacterium
CCCGATCTGCGGCGCCCGACCGGTGGATCCGGGCTTGGCACCGCCCGCCGAGGCCGCGACTTTCTCAACGAACTTCCGACTCGGGACACTTTCGCATCGCGCCTATAATTCGAAGGGGTTTACATGGCGGTCATACAGCTCACCGAAGACGACGTCCTCGCCGTGCTGAGCACGGTCAAGGACCCGGAGCTCCATCGGGGCATGGTGGAGCTGAAGATGATCCGCGACCTGCGCATCGTCGATCCACAGACCATCGGGCTCACGGTGGTGCTGACCACGCCGGCCTGCCCGCTCAAGAACAAGATCCACGATGACATCGACGCCGCCCTGGCCACCCTGCCCGGGTCGCCCAAGGCCCAGATCAAGTGGGACGCGCAGGTCTCCCGGACGGGCGGGATCCCGGACAAGCAGCAGGTCCCCGGGGTCAAGAACATCGTCTCGGTGGGAGCGGGCAAGGGCGGAGTGGGCAAGTCCACCTGCGCCGTTAACATCGCCATCGGGCTTTCCCAGCTGGGAGCCCGTACCGGCATCCTGGACGCCGATGTGTACGGCCCGAACGACCACATCCTGCTGGGCGCCGAGCACGAGAAAGTCTTCGCGGAGAACGACAAGATGGTGCCGGCCCAGCGCTACGGCATCAAGCTGATCTCGCTCGGCTTCTTCATCGAAGCCGACAAGCCGGCCATTTGGCGGGGGCCAATGCTCTCCGGTACCGTGAAGCAGTTCCTGTTCGACGTGAACTGGGGTGAGCTCGACTACCTGGTGGTCGACCTGCCCCCCGGCACCGGTGACGTGCAGCTGACGCTTTCGCAGAGCATCCCCATGACCGGGGCGGTGGTGGTCTCCACGCCGCAGGACGTGTCCACGGCCGACGTGGGCCGGGCCATCCAGATGTTCAACACCCTCAAAGTGCCCAACCTGGGCCTGGTGGAGAACATGAGCTACTTCTTGTGCCCTCACTGCGGAGAGCGGACCGAGATTTTCGGCCACGGCGGAGCGCGGGCGCTGGCCGAACGGATGCAGATCCCCTTCCTGGGCGAGATCCCGCTCGATGCCCGCATTCGCGAGGGCGGAGGGCCGGGGGTGCCGATCATGATCAGCCAGCCTGACTCGCCGCTGGCAGCCGTCTACCGCGACGTCGCCTCCCATCTGGCCGCCCAGG
Organism: Candidatus Eiseniibacteriota bacterium; assembly: GCA_035635515.1. Taxonomy (GTDB): domain Bacteria; phylum Chloroflexota; class Dormibacteria; order CF-121; family CF-121; genus CF-121. Next base: position 1,163 of record DASQAY010000170.1, read on the forward strand.
TCAGCATCCGCAACTTCAAGCAGGCAAGCTTCATCCCGCTGCGCACCGTCTGACTCTGACCAGCGCGCGCCGGCGTCTGATCGCCGTCTGTGGGGAATCGAACCGGCAGACGACGCTGGGCGACATAGCCTTCGAAGTCGGGCGGGGGATTGCCCAGCGGGGCGCCGTGCTGCTCTGCGGCGGATCGACTGGGGTGATGGACCACGCGGCTCGTGGCGCGCGCTCGGTTGGGGGCCTGACCATCGGCATCCTGCCCACCGATGACCCAAAGACCGCCAATGATTCCATCGACGTGGCGCTGGCTACCAGCCTGGGCCAGGCGCGGAACGCGGTGCTGGCCTATAGCGCCGAGGGCGTGATCGCGATCGGCGGCGGCTATGGGACGCTGTCCGAGATCGCGCTGGCGATGCGCATCGGCCGGCCGGTGGTCGGGCTACGGACCTGGCGGTTCGAGCGCGATGGGCAAATCGAGGCGCCACTGGTCTCGGTGGAATCGGCCGACGAGGCCCTGGCCTGGATCTTCAGCCACCTGTCGTGACCACTGGGGAACCTCTTTCGCGGCGCGCCGAGGACCTGTTCCGGGAAGCGTTCCACGCGGACCCGACGGCGGTCGTCTCCGCGCCGGGACGGATCAACGTCATCGGTGAGCACACGGACTACAACGACGGGTTCGTCCTGCCGGCGGCGATCGATCGCTACGTGACCGTCGCCTTTCGTCCCCGCCCGCGGGGACCCGTGGAGATGGTGAGCGACCAGTCGGAGGCACGCCTGCAGTTCGATGGCTTGCCGGCCCAGCGGCAGGGCACCTGGGGCGATTACGTGATCGGCGTCGCCCGAGCGCTGGGCGACCAGGGCGTGTCGAGCTTTGAGCTGGCCGCCACCACCACCATCCCGATCGGCGCCGGCCTGAGCTCTTCGGCGGCGCTGGAGGTGGCCTCGGTCATGGCGATGGTGCACCCCAAGGCCGCCGGGATGCCGCTAGCCGACGTGGCCAGGCTGTGCCGCAGGGTGGAGAACGACTTCATCGGGGCTCGCACTGGAATCATGGATCCCTTCATCTCCCTCGCTGGTCGCGCTGGGACCGCGCTCCTGCTCGACTGCCGATCGCTCCAAGCGCGAGTCTGTCCGCTGCCCGGCGATCGGTGGGAGTGGGTGCTGGCGGACACGCGCGTCAAGCACGAGAACGCGAGCTCCGCGTACAACGAGCGGCGGGCCGCCTGCGAAGCGGCCGCCAAAGAGATGGGCGTCCCGAGCCTGCGGGATGCGACCGAGGCCGACGTCAACCGGCTCACGGACCCGGTGCTGCGGGCGCGCGCCCGGCACGTGGTGGCGGAGAACGCCCGGACTCTGGCTGCGGCGACGGTCCTGGAATCGGGGGATCCGCAGACGCTGGGCCCGCTGCTGTTCGCCTCGCATGCCAGCCTCAAGAACGACTTCGAGGTGAGCTGCGAAGAGCTGGATGCCCTGGTCGAACTGGCAGCCTCGGCCCCAGGGGTGATCGGGGCGCGCATGATGGGGGGCGGCTTCGGCGGCTGCGTGCTGATCCTGGTGGCGGCGGAAGCAGTCGATCCGCTGCAGACGCGCCTGGCCGGTGCGTATGCGGGACGGTTTGGCCAGCCGCCCGCTTTCTATCGAGTGCGGGCCGTGGATGGTGCGTGGGCCATCGACTCGTGATACCCTGACCACCGAGTCGTGACACTGAACGACTGCCTGTCCCTGTATCCCGTCCAAGCACTCAACCGGCAGCCGCTCAGCACGGGGTGGCGGATCGCGTTCGCTACCTTGGGTGAAGGCGAGGACCGCGGCTTCTCGCGAGTGGACTTCGACGACGACAGCTGGGCTCCCGCTGACGTTCCGCGGCTGCACGCGGCCACGGCCGGGCACGAGACCGTCTGGTACCGCGTCCGCTTTCCCCGGCCGCGGCATCGGCAGCGGACGCTCCTGCGATTCGAAGGCGCCTTCCTGGTGGCCAATGTCTGGTTCAATGGGCGGCTGCTGGGCAGCCATTACGGTTACTTCGCGCCCTTCAGCTTCGATGTCTCCTCCTTCTTGCTGGAAGAGAACGTGCTGGCGGTCTGCGTGGAGACGCCGGTGGAACTCGATCTCGCCGCCAAGCGGCACGTGCTGGGGATCTTCGGCGACTGGGACTGCAAGCCCTACCCCAGCCGCGAGCTCGGACAGCTGCCGGAGGATTACACGTGGCAAGTCCCCATCGGACTCTGGCAGCCGGTCTTCTTGGAGCAGGTCGGGCACGTGGTGGCGGAATGGGTGCATTGCGACGCCGAGCTGGAGCGCGCCGACGTCGCTCGGCTGGCGCTGAGGGTGCGCCTGCGCAATCTGGACGGCCGCATCATGACCGGCGAGGTACAGGTCCGGATCCTGGGCGGCGACGACATGGCGCCGCTGGAGATGCGACGGGCCATCCGGCTCCCCGCCCACGGAGTGGTCGACGTCACCATGGAGCTGGCGCTGCCCTCGCCGCGACCCTGGTGGCCGCATTCGCACGGCACACCCAGCCTTTACCGCGCCGACCTGTCGATCGTCGCCGACGAGCGCGAGGCGGCGACCATTTCGAAGACATTCGGGATCCGAGACGTCCGGCTCGACGTCCGGCCGGACGGCTGGGTCTTCCATCTGAACGGGCGAGCCCTCTTCCCGCGGGGTGCCAACTATGCCAGTGAGTTCTTCCTGGACTCCACCACGGCGACCACCGCCAGCCGCGACCTGGAGCTGGCCCGCGCCGCCAACATGGACATGCTGCGGGTCCATGCCCACCTCGAGCCCGAGGTCGTGTACGCAGAGGCGGACACCCAGGGGATGCTCCTCTGGCAGGACTTCCCGCTCATCTTCTCCTACGCGCACCGCGCCGACGCCCGGGCGGCCGGGTTCTTTCGGGAGGCGGTGCTGTCCCAGGTCGAGGAGATGGTGCATCTCCTGTACGACCATCCGTCGGTGGTCTGCTATGCGATGCACCACGCGCCATCGTGGTGCGATGCCTTTGCCTTCCTGGGCGAGCGGCACGTGGAGCAACTGAATCGCGATATCGACGAGGAAGCCGCGGCGCTGGCGCGCGCCCTGGACCCGGCCCGCCCGGCTTTCGCCGCCTCCGGCGATCGCGACCAGCACCTCGCGCAGGGGTGGGAGGAGGGCCACTGGCGGGAACTCGCCGATCAGCGCCCCACCTTCGTCAGCGAAGTCGGGGCGCAGGCGCTGCCCAGCGCCAACTCGCCGGTGTGGCGATCGCTCAACGCCCGCTGGCCGGTGGCCGACGACGACCCGTCCTGGCGCTACGCCGGCTATCAGCCGAACGAGTGGGCGCGCAGCGGCATTGGGCTGCCGTCATCGCACCCGAGCCGGGACGCCTGCATCCGGGCCAGCCAGGAGTACCAGGCGCATCTTCTTCGCTTTGCCATCGAACGATTTCGAGCCCAGAAGTTCGCGGATTGCGGCGGGGTGCTGGTCTTCCAGCTGGTCGACGGGTTCCCAGGCGTGACCAAGTCCATCCTCGATCACGCCCGACGACCCAAGCGCGCCTACCATGCCGTTCGGGAGGCCTTCGCCCCAGTCCTGCTGGTCGCTGAGCTTCCCGAGGCCGAGGCCGAAGCCGACGGGTTGCTCGTCCGCCTGCCTCGCGGGCGACCGGCGTGCTTGCGGGTCGTGTGCATCAACGATGACCCGAACCGTCACGGAGTGGCGCACCTGCGCTGGCGCGTCTCGCGCCGCGGCGGACCGGGGCTATCCTGGTGGCGCCGGCTGCGGGCCCGCTTCGCCCGCCGCCGGTTTCGCGGCGAGACCCGGATCGAGTTGCCGGAGAGCACCGAGCCGGCCAGCGTGATCGCCGAACCCGTGCTACGACTCCAGGCCGATGGCCTCTACCGCCTGACGGCCGAGCTCGAATCGAAGGGCCAGGTGATCGCCACCCTGGATCAGCCGTTCCTGGTGGGGGATCCCCCCCGACGCGGCCGGCGGCTCAGCGAAACTCCGGAGCCCGAGGCGGTGCTCGCTCGGGTGGAGCGGTCGGTGGTGGCACGCTAGCCGGCAGCGATCCGGTCCGGCAGATCTGGGCATAGAGCTGACCGCTGGGGCGGATTCGCCGGTCGCGATCCATGAGGCCAAACTTCGCGGCATAGCCCTCGCCCCATTCGAAATTATCGAAGCACGTCCAGTGGAAGTAGCCCTTCACCTGGGTGCCCTCGGCGATGGCGCGACCGACCGCCCGGAGGTGATCGACCAGAAACGCGGGCCGGAGGTGATCGTCGGCGTCGGCAATGCCATTTTCGGTGACATAGATGGGGAGGCGGGCTTCCGCGAAGCCGCGCAGGGTGCGGTACATCCCCTCGGGATAAATCTCCCAACCCAGGTCTGACCGAGGCACGCCGGCCGGAATCACCCGCGTGGCAAAGAACTCCGCCCGATTTCGGGGGCTGAACCGAAGGCGATCGCGGGTGTAGTAGTTGAGGCCCAGAAAGTCCTGGCTACGGCGCGGGCCATGGGCGCTCCCGGTGAAGCGGCGCTGGAACCGGGTCAGGCGACCAGTCTCCAGGGCGCGCAGCACACCCAGGTTGAAGAGCCGGTTGTAGACCACGGCGACCAGCCGATCGAACGGTGCCCACCAGCGGTCCGGGTCAAACAGGCGTACGTGGTGGGCCAGTCCGACCTGGCTGTGCGGCGCTCGCGCCTTGATCTGCTCGAATGCCAGCCAATGGCCGCGGATCAGGTTCCCCAGCACCCGTCCCGCGGCGGTCAGGCTCCGGTACCCGGGCGGCCAGTCGCCCTTCAAGTAGCTCTGGTAGGCGAGCACCGTGGGCTCATTGATCGTGACCCAGAACCGCACCGCATCGCCGAGTTCGTCCACCACCCGGCCCACGTACCGGGCGAAGAGGGCCGCCGCGTCCGGACTCTCCCAGGCGGCCTGCTGCCCAAACCACGCCGGGTTGGTGAAGTGATGCAGCGTGACCATTGGTTCCAGGCCATGGGCCCGCAGCGACTCCAACACCTGTCGGTAGTGCGCGAGGGCCCCAGGCGAGAACTGGCCAGGAGCCGGTTCGATTCGGCTCCACTCGAGCGAGAGCCGATGGGCATTCTGGCCGAGCTGCGCGAGGAGCGCAAAGTCGGCGTCGAAACGCCGGTAGTGATCGTTGGCATCGCCCGAGCGGTCGCCGTTGCGGATGTGCCCGGGAACCTGTTCCCAGGCCCACCAGTCGTTGAGCCGGTTGTCCCCTTCCACCTGGTGGGCCGCCGTCGCCGTGCCCCAGAGGAAGCCACTCGGAAACTGGGTGGTCATCCGAACTGGCCGAGGCTGGTGCCCAGGGCCACGGCCGCCACCGCCAACACGAAGAGCAGGATCACGCCGCAGCCGATGGGCCCGACGACGGCCGCGGTGGCGCGCTCCATGGATATCCCGTACTGGC
>DASQAY010000171.1:0-6838 GCA_035635515.1 Candidatus Eiseniibacteriota bacterium
GACCCGTCGAGCAGGGCGCGCCGCGGGCCGGTGACGGCCAGCAGGTCGGGCAGCCAGCCCGGCGGGCCGAGTTCGAGGGCGCCGTGTCCCATGTCCTCGAAGACCGCCTGGTTGCGGATCGTGCCGTCGACCAGCTGATCCAGGTAACGCTCCAGCTTGTCGCGCGTCAGCTCGCCGGTGTGGTGCTCGAAGAGCCCGCGGATGCGCCCGCCGTCGAGCAGGAAGGCGATGGTGTGGAAATTGCCGACGTTGACGGCGGTGATGTGCGCCGCGGCGCGCACCTCGGGATCATCCAGCGCGCCCAGCACCGCCGCCGGCCCGGTGTCCATCACCAACAGCGGCACGTCGCCGGTCCAGGTTCGGGCGACGGCCAGCATGCGCGTCATGCGGGGCGGGATCTCGCCGGCCAGGTAGCCGAACTGGTCCAGCCGGGCCCCCCGCTCGACCTGCTGTGCCAGGTACTCGAAGCGAAAGCGGCGGTCGCTGACGCCCGGGGGCGCCGCACCGTGGTCGAAGACCGCCACCGCAACCGCGTCGAACGTCTCCGCGACCCCGAAGGCCCGCAGCGCCGCGGTGACCGCATCGGCCTCGAAATCGCGGAACTCGATGCGGCGGGCGGAGATCCCGGCCAGGCCACCCTCATCGACCACCTGGATCCCCATGGCCTGCACCCGCTCCAGGTCGTCGTCAAAGGTGCGCGCGGCGTCCGGGGTGGCGAACACCTCAAACCCCTGCTCCAGGTGGGCTTCGATCGCCCAGTGGCCCGGACCGCCACCCATGGTCACCCCGGTCAGGAGCAGGTCGACCTTGTCACGGGTCGCCTCGCGTACCTGGGCCGCCACCAGCATGGTGGGCGAGGGCATGATCATCTGGACCGCATTCTCGATCGCGGTGCCAGCCTCGAAGACCAGGATGTCCTGCGTTCCCGTGCCTACGTCGATGGCCAGGATCCGTGGCGACGCCACGGGCCAGAGCGTACTCCCACCCCCACCCTGCCCTCGGCGTGAGGGGGAAAAGACGTTTACTGGAAGGCGGGGATCACCTGTTCGGCGAACAGCCGCAGCGGGGCGAGGTCGCGGGCCACGTCCTGGAAGTAGCAGATCAGGTAGTTGATGCCGACCCGTTCATAGGCGCGAATGCGCTCGATGCATTGCTCCGGGGTGCCGCCGATGGTGTCTTGCAGTGAGACGCCGGCGCGATCCGCCAGCGCCTTCGCCTCTTTCTCCGTTTCGGCAATGATGAGGGGCTCAATACTGGTGGATCGCGTGAGCTCGTCGTAGTTGCGACCCAGCGAGCGGCAGTGGCCCTGGAGGACCTGGCACAGGCGCTGCACCTCCTCGACCGGCCCGCCAAAGTTGGAGGCGTCGCCGCGCTGGGCGACGATGCGCAGGGTCACCTTCTCCCCCGACCCGCCGACCCAGATTGGCGGATGTGGCGTCTGCACCGGCTTGGGTTCGTTGAAGGCGCCGTCGACGTGGTAGTAGCGGCCCTGGAAGCGAGCGTGATCCTGCGTCCACATGGCCGTGATGACCTGGATGGCTTCCTCCATCTGGCGGAGCCGTTCGCCCACCGGCGGGAACGGATAGCCATAGGCCAGGTACTCGTGCTCATACCAGCCGCCGCCGATGCCGAAGTCCAGGCGGCCATGGCTGATCACGTCGACGTTAGCTGACACCTTGGCCAGCAGGCTGGGCGGCCGGTAGGAGTTGCAGGTCACCATCTGACCCAGCCGGATGCGCTGGGTTTCCACGGCCAGCGCCGCCATCAGCGTCCAGCACTCGAAGGTGGCTTCCAGGCTCGGCACCGGGACCGTGTGGAAGTGGTCGTAGACCCACAGCGAGTCGTAGGCCAGCCGGTCGGCCTCTTTCGCCACCCGTCGCAACGCGGCGTACTTGTTCGGCCCGCGGTCGAAATCGACCAGGTCCATCTTCCACCCCTGCGGCACAAAGACGCCGAATCGCATCGGTCCAGTCTACGAAAGCTCTCTCCGCGACTGGCGTTATAGGTGACAGCAGCGGGCCGCCAGCCTGACCACCATGAGCCGCCCGACCACGTCCATCCAACCCGCTCCCCCGCTGCCGGCGGTGGTCTGTCCTCGCTGCCACAAACGGTTGCATCGGGCGACACCAGATCGTCTTAACTGCGAGGGTGGTCATGCCTTCCCGGTGTTCGACGGGATTCCGGACCTGATGCCCGAGGCCGTCCTGTCCGAGGCGCCCGCCGTGCTGACGGCGGCACTTGATCTCACCGTGGTGCTGCCCGCCTGGAACGAGGCCGACAACCTGCGCGTGCTGCTGCCCCGGCTGCGGTCCGTGCTGGCGGCGGTCGGGGCGCGCGCAGAGGTCCTGGTGGTGGACAAAGGTTCCCAGGATGGGACTGCCGCGGTGGCGGCCGGACTCGGCGCCCGGGTCGTCCGCCAGACCGAGCCCGGGCTGGGCGGCGCGCTGCGAACGGGGTTTGCCGTGGCTCGTGGGCGGTTCATCTGCACCATGGACGCGGATCTGCAGCACGACCCGCAGCACCTGGTCGCCATGTGGGCCAGCCGGGAGCGGGCAGCCGTCGTCATCGCATCGCGCTGGACCCGAGGTGGTCGGGCGGACATGCCCCTCTACCGGCGGCTGCTCAGCCTGTTGCTCAACGGCGTCTACAGCCTGGTGCTGGGTATCCCGCTGACCGACCTGTCCACCAACTTCCGTTTGTACCGCCGCGACGCCTTGCAGAGCGTCCGGTTCGAAGGCGAGAACTACGACGTGCAGCAGGACCTGCTGGTCCGCCTGGTCAATGCCGGATGGGACATGGTCGAGGTGCCCCAATACCATCGCCGGCGGCTCGGCGGCGAGTCGCACGTCCAGTTGCTGCGCTTCGCCATCGGTTACGCGCGCACGCTGGTCCGCCTCTGGCGCCTGCGCGGCGCGCCGGAGGCCGCCGACGCGGAATGGCGGGCGTACCACTCCTGGAACCCAGCCCGCCGCGTCGCGGAACATCGACGGGTGGCCCTGCTGCGAGCCACACCCGCGGTCCGGGGCGAGTGTCTGTACATCAACTGCGGCTCCGATCCCCTCCTGGGGATGCTGCCGGGCGCCGTGGGGGTGGACGCGCGCATGAACCGGCTGCGATGGGCCCGCCGCGAGGGCCGTGCCCTGGTGCGGGCCTCGCTGGCCGCGCTGCCATTTCCGGATGCGAGTTTCGACGCGGTGGTCTGGTCAGAGTCCCGCGATCGCCTGGCCGATACCGAGCGTCCCCTGGACGAGCTGGCCCGCGTGCTCGCCCCTGGCGGATCCCTGATCCTGCGGGTGGTGCACCTGGGACACCGGGCGCTCGTGGAGGCCCTCCAAGCGCACGGTCTCGCCGTGGAGTCGACCCGCTGGCTATTTGGGACCCAGCGCGTGGTCAGGGCGCGGAAGGCCGCAGCCGGGTCTGGAAGAGCTGCAGGATCCGCTCCGGCGCGAGGGTCATCTGGTCGACAAAATAGCCGCCATCGTAGTCCAGGCCCTTCGCTCGAAGAAACCCAGCCCCTGGATGGCGCTTCAGCACCGTGACGCCCGGACGCAGGCGATAGGCGAGGACTGCCCGGCCGCCCGCTTTGACCAGGCCGAACTCCGCCACCTCGTCCCAGGGGAGGAGCGGGCTGCGCGCGCCGCGACGAAACACCACCCCATCCTCGGTCAGCTCGAAACGCGGCCGGATGGGACCGCGCATCGCCAACAGGCCGACCAGGGGCGCGGCAATCGCCGCCCAACCCACGCTGCGCCCGGCGACGACGAGGAGGACGCCGATCCCGGCGGTGATGGTCGCCAGCGGGGCGAAGAGCGCCCAGGGGAATTTGGCGTCGATGGTCTGCACGGGGGAAGCCCGAATCGAGCCTACACGACGACGTTGATGCCGCCGGGGATGATCTCGGCGCGCACGACGTTCCCGCGCTTCACCTCGCCGTCCACCTGGTGCCAGAACTGGTCGGTGGCCTTGATCTCCACCGAGTGGACCTTGCGCTGCGTGATCTCGGCCGGGCGTCCGGAGACGATGCCCCACAGGACGCGCCACCGGCCGGCGATGGACGCGGGCCGGTAAATAATGAGGTCCAGCCACCCGTCGTCGATGGCGATCCCGGGCGCGAACCGGAAGGGCCCGCCCCCGAGCATGCCGGCGTTGGCCACCAGCACCATGGTGGCCGCCACCGCAAACTCGGCCCCGTCGGCGCGGATGACACAGTGAAAGATGGGCGCGGTGGGGACGATCCAGGCGCCCACCACGAGGTAGGCGAGCCGGCCCAGCCAGTATTTGAGCCCGCTCGGTGTGTGCCGGATGATGAGGGCGTCCAGGCCCATCCCCGCCGCCAGCACCGAGTAGCCGTCGTTGACGCGGGCCAGATCCACCGGCCGCATCTGCGGATCGCGGCGCAGGATCCGGCGCAGTCCCTTGCGCCAGCTGGCGGGCAGGCCGAGCTCGCGCGCGACGATATTGCCAGTCCCACAGGGCACGATGCCCACAGCAATCGACCGACCGTGGGCGGCTGCCATCACCTCGGCGACCGTCCCGTCGCCGCCCGCTGCGATCACCATCGAGAATGTGCCCCGCGCCAGGGCCGCCCCGATCGCTTCGACGTTGGAGCCGGCTCGGGTCTCCAGGATGGTGCTCTCCCAGCCCAGGCGCCGGGCCACCTGGCCCAGCCGGCCCCCGAAGGTGGCGCCCGTTCGGGGCAGCGCCGGGTTCACCACGAACAGGACGCGGGGCTCGACGTGCTCCTGGATGGCCGGCGCCCTTAGGACAACGCTCGGCGGACCGTCCGTTGGTGCGCCTCATCCAGGTGGGGATGCCCATCGGCCTGGACGCAGTAGAGGTCACCTGGGGCGCAGGTCTCCCGCTCGAACTGGATGGTGGTGTGCTCGATCCCGAACCGGTGGGCGACGATTTCGCGGACCTCCGCCAGGATGGTCTGGGCCTGGCTCACCCGCTGATCGTCGATCAAGAGATGGGCGCTCATGGCCCGCGACTGTGACCCCAGCGACCAGATGTGGAGATCGTGCAGATCCCGGACACCGGGCACCCCCCGCACCAACCGGACGACGGTCTCGGGATCCAGATCGGGCGGGGTGGCTTCGAGAAGGATGTCGACGGCGGCCGCCAGGACTTTCCAGGCGCTCCAGGCGATCAGGCCGGCGATCGCCAGGCTGAGGATCGGGTCAACGGGCGTCCAGCCGGTCGCCAGGATCACCAGCCCGCCGGCCACCACCGCCGCCGATGCCCCGGCGTCACCCCAGACGTGGACCATCACGCTGCGCACCGTCAGGTCCGCCGCCAGCGGACGAAGCGACCACGCAATGAAGAGCGAGATGCCCAGCGCCAGGAGAGCCGCGACCGACATCAGCCCACCCTGGACCGCCGCCGGTTGCTGGAGGCGGCGCACCGCCTCAATCACGATACCCAGCACGATGGCGCCCAGCAGGAGTGCGTTGATCAGGGCGACCAGGATCCCGACCCGCTGATAGCCAAAGGTCTTTCGCGGCGTGGCCGGACGGACGGCCTGCCGTAACGCGAACGCGGATAGCGCCAGCACCAACAGGTCGGTCACCACATGACCCGCGTCGCTCAGGAGGGCGAGGCTGTGAGCCAACACGCCGGCCACCAGTTCGACAGCGAGTATCCCCGCAGTCAGGACGAAGGCCAGCCGAATCCGACCATCGCGGTTCAGCGGCATTTGGCCCCTATCTTAGGCGGAGGCCGACTCCGCTGAGCAGTACTCAGGACTTCATGCGGTCGGACGAGACCTTGGACCGAGACTGAACAGAGGCCTTCGCGGCCGCCAGCTCACCGAGCAGGGCCGCCCAGCGCCGCTGACCCAGGCTCCTGAGGATTTGGGCTTGCGCCGTTTCCCAAAGGGGCAACGCGGCGGCCGCCGATCGCCGCCCCTTTTCCGTCAAGGCGATCCGGTTCATCGCCACCAGCCTGCGATCGCGAAGCAGCTTCAGGTTTCGCGTCATCGTGGTGCGATCCATGCCCAGGATCTCCGCGAGGTCAGTCACCGTGGGCGCCGCCGCGATCTCGATCGCCATCAGCAGGTTCAGTTGGGTAGCCCGGAGTCGGGTCGGACGCAGTTGCTCGTCGAAGTAGGCGGTGACCGAGCGGGCGGCCTGGCGGAAGTTCATGACCGCGCACGCTTGCACCGCGCTCCGGTACCTGTCGAGAGTTACGCTGGTCTGATCACGCATCGCCAGCTCCCGCTTGCCAAATCCCGGCCAAGCGTGTATATACACGGCATGCGCAGGACTCGCTTGAGCCTCTACTACCTGGCGGCATATCTCCTCGGAGCAGGCATCGCTCTCATCTTTGCACCTTCGCTCGCGCTGACGCTGCTCTTCGCGAGCGGCCACTACGGCGACGTCATGCCACGCCTGCTGGGGGTCGTCCTACTGGCGCTCGGCATCGTGATCGTCCAAATCATCCGCCACCAGGTGGAGGTTCTGTACACCACGACGCTGATCGTCCGAACGCTGATCGTCGCCGTGCTGGCGGGCCTTCTGGTCTACTCTCGCGATCCGCTGTTCATCTCCCTCCTGGTGGTGGTTGGGTTCGGCATGATCCTGACCGGCGCGAGCTACTTGACTGATCGGCGTGTCGCGGCGGCAAGAGGGACGCCAGCGCACTAGTGTCCCGGGTCGGAAGTTCGTTGAGAAAGTCGCGGCATGGGCGGCCGGTGCCGAGGCAGGGGTGGCGGAAGGAGGAGCCTATCGGTCGATAGGTGACGACTTCCGCCGGGCCCCCTAACGCTGGCATCAGCGCCGTAGGCGCCCGGCCGCTCAGGCCGATGAATTTCCAATGGACTTCTGACTCGGGACACTAG
>DASQAY010000172.1:0-4750 GCA_035635515.1 Candidatus Eiseniibacteriota bacterium
CCTTGCGCCGGCTGCGCGCCGAGCGCGACGCGGCTGCGGTGGCCTCCACGTTGCAGGCCGTGCGGGAGGCGGCGCAGGGAACCCAGAACCTGCTGCCACCCATGCGGGAAGCGTTGCGCGCCTATGCCACCGTGGGCGAGGTGTGCGGGGTGTTGCGCGAGGCTTTTGGCGAGTACCGGCCGGAGGCCAACTAGCGTGGCCACCGGCGCGCCGAAGGAAGACGCCAAGATTTCTCCTCCCACGCGGGGAGGGGGAGGGGAGGGGGCACCGGCCTCGGCCGACAAGCGGATCAATGTGCTCCGCAAGCGCAAGTACGACGCCCACTACCGGGGTGGCGACGCGGACGAGAAGCAGCGCGCCAAGGGCAAGCTGTCCGCTCGCGAGCGGGTCGAACGCTTGCTCGATCCGGGAACCTTCGTCGAGCTGGATGCGTTCGCCGTCCATCGCACGGAGGCCTTCGGCATGGGCGAGCGGAAGATTCCGGGAGACGGCGTGGTCACCGGCTATGGCTCGGTGGACGGCCGGGAGGTGTTCGTCTTCTCCCACGACGCCAGCGTCTTTGGTGGCTCGCTGGGCGAGGTCTTCGCCGAAAAAGTCTGCAAGGTGATGGACCTGGCCGTCCGAGCGGGCCGGCCCTGCATCGGGCTGAACGATTCGGGTGGCGCCCGCATCCAGGAGGGCGTGGTCAGCCTGGCCGGCTACGCCGACATTTTCTACCGCAATGTCCGCTCATCGGGGGTGGTACCCCAGCTTTCGGTGATCGTGGGCCCCTGCACCGGCGGGGCGGTCTACTCGCCCGCCATCACAGACTTCATCTGGATGGTGGAAGGCGTCTCCTACATGTTCATCACCGGGCCCGAGGTGGTCCGGGTCACCACCGGCGAGCGGGTGACCTTCGAGGAGCTGGGCGGCGCCGAGGTGCACAACCTGAAGAGCGGGGTGGCCCACTTCCTGGCCGACAGCGAGCAGGAGGCGCTGGATGGCGTGCGCCGGCTCCTCTCTTACCTGCCCGCCAACAATCGCGAGCAGCCGCCGGCGGTGACCCCCACCGACGACCCGGACCGGCACGACGCGGCACTCCAGTCGCTGGTGCCTGAGAACCCGCAGCAGCCCTACGACATCAAAGCCGCCATTACCGGGGTCCTCGACCTGGCGTCCTTCCTGGAGGTCCAGGAGCATTGGGCGCAGAACCTCGTGGTCGGCTTCGGCCGGCTGAATGGCCAGGTGGTGGGCGTGGTGGGAAATCAGCCGCGCATCCTGGCCGGGGCGCTGGACATCAACGCCTCCGTCAAGGGCGCCCGTTTCGTCCGGTTCTGCGACGCATTTAACATCCCCCTGGTCACGTTCGTCGACGTCCCCGGCTTCTTACCCGGAACGGCGCAGGAACACAACGGGATCATCCGACACGGGGCCAAGCTCCTGTACGCCTTTGCCGAGGCCACCGTCCCCAAGCTGACCGTGATCACCCGCAAGGCCTACGGGGGCGCCTACGACGTCATGTCCTCCAAGCACATCGGCGCCGACTTCAATGTCGCCTGGCCAACGGCCGAGATCGCCGTGATGGGCCCCCAGGCGGCCGTCAACGTCATCTTCAAGCGGGAGATCGCCGCCGCCAAGGATCCGGAGGCCAGGACCCGCGAGCTGGTGCAGGACTACGTGGAGCGCTTCGCCAATCCCTACATCGCCGCCGAGCGGGGCTTCGTGGACGACGTGATCGAGCCGCAGGAGACGCGCCGATTCCTGATCCAGGCGCTGCGGCTGATGAAAGACAAGCGCCGCGAACGCCCCGACCGCCACCACGGCAACATCCCTCTGTGAAATTTCTCGAGTACCAGGTCAAGGAACGTTTCAAGACGGCCGGCATCCCGGTGCCTGAGGGCCGGCTGGCCCGGACACCGGATGAGGCCACCCGGGCCGCGGGGGCGCTGGGGCCCATCGCCATCAAGGCGCAGGTCCCCGTGGGCGGCCGTGGGAAGGCGGGCGGGATCAAGCTGGCGCGCACCCCGGCCGAGGCCAGGGCGATGGCCAAGGACGTGCTGGGTATGACGATCAAGGGCTACCAGGTGCAGGAGGTCTGGTGCGAGACCCTGGTCGAGATCGCCCGCGAGCTCTACCTCGGCCTCACCCTCGACCGCGACCGTCGCCTCCTCGTGCTCATCCTGAGTGCCCAGGGGGGAATGGAAATCGAGGACGTCGCCGCCCAGCATCCGGAGGCCATCGCCCGCCTGCTTCCTGATCCGTGGCGGGGGCCGCAACCGTACGAGATCCGCGAACTGATCTTCGGCGCCGGGCTGGGCGCCCTGCAGGCGGGGCTGGTGCCGCTGGTCCAGAAGCTCTACAGCCTCGCCCGGACGCTGGACGCGATCACCGTGGAGATCAACCCGCTGGCGGTGACGCGCGATGGCGGCCTGGTGGCGGCCGACGGCAAACTGGAGGTCGACGACAATGCCATCTTCCGGCACAAAGACCTGGTGGCCGCCGAGGAAGCCGGCGAAGATCCGCTGGAGGCCGAGGCCAAGCGTCGCCACCTGACGTACGTGCGGCTGGACGGGACCATCGGGGTGATCGGCAACGGGGCCGGGCTGGTGATGAACACCCTCGACCTGGTCCAGCAGCAGGGCGGACGGGCTGCCAACTTCCTCGACATCGGTGGCGGCGCTAAGGCCGACGTGGTGCACAACGCGCTGGAGCTGCTGGCTATGGATCCGCGGGTCAAGGGCATCCTGATCAACATCTTCGGGGGCATCACCAGGGGCGACGAGGTGGCCAAGGGGATCATCGAGGCCCGCCGGGACCTCGGCCTGAAGCTTCCCCTGGTGGTGCGTATGACCGGCACCCGAGAAGCCGAAGGGCGCAAATTGCTGGAGGCGGCGGGCGTCGCGCCCGAGGTCACCGCCACGGCGGCCGCCCGCAAGATCGTCGAGCTGGCGAGCCGCGGGTGAGCATCCTCCTTACGCGGCAAAGCCGGGTGCTGGTGCAGGGGCTGACCGGGCGGGAAGGCACCTTCCACACCGAGGCCATGCGCGCCTATGGGACCACGGTGGTGGGAGGCGTCAGCCCGGGGAAGGGTGGGACGACGCACCTCGATCTGCCGGTGTTCGACACCGTGGCCGCTGCTGTGCAGACCACTGGGGCCGACGTCACCGCCATCTTCGTCCCGGCGCCCTTCGCGGCCGACGCCATCATGGAGGCGGCCGCCGCCCGCATCCCGCTGATCGTCTGCATCACCGAAGGTATCCCTATCCACGACATGGTCCGCGCCCGCGCGTTCGTCGTGCAGCAGGGGTCGCGATTGATCGGGCCGAACTGCCCCGGCCTGGTGACCGCGGGCGAGGCCAAGGTCGGGATCATTCCCAACCACATCAACCACCCCGGCTCGGTGGGGATCGTTTCCCGTAGCGGGACGCTGACCTATGAGGTCATCCAGGGGCTCAGTCAGGCGGGCGTGGGGCAGAGCACCTCGGTCGGGATCGGCGGCGACCCGATCCTGGGCCTGTCCTTCAAAGACGTGCTCAGCCTGTTCCGTGATGACCCGGCCACGAAGGCGGTGGTCATGATCGGGGAGATTGGCGGCTCCGACGAAGAGGTGGCGGCCGACGAGGTGATCGCCCGGGGCTTCGGCAAGCCGGTGATCGGGTTCATCAGCGGTCGCACGGCTCCTCCGGGCAAGCGGATGGGGCACGCGGGCGCCATCATCTCCGGAAACCGGGGGACCGCGCAGTCCAAGGTGGAGGCGCTCACCCGCACCGGGGCGAAAGTCTGCGACACCATCGAAGAGGTGGTCGCGGCAGCCCGGGCCACGGTCGGCTAACCGGAAGGGTTGTCCCCTCCCTTGAGGGAGGGGTAGGGGAGGCAGCCAGTAGGCATCGTGGCCTGTCAGCCCCGAACCGGGCGCTTGGTGCTGAGGACGTAGTAGGTCGCGCTGGTGCGGAGATCGCCATCTCCCGAGCCAGATAGTCTTTCCAGCCGCAGCCCCGCTGTTTTCAGCCAGGGCTCCACATCTTCCGGCCAGATCAGCGGGGCGTCGTGCGCCTCCTGGGTACGGACGCTGCCGTCGGGTAGGCGGTAGTCGACCTCCATGTCCACCCGCGCCGGAGTCATGGACCGAACCCGGACCCCCGGATGGCTGACCGCCTTAAGCCAGTGCGGATTCATCATCTCGAAGGCGAGGCGGCCGCCGGGAGCGACGTGGAGGGCCGCCCGCTGCAGCCGCGGCGTGGTGCTGAGGATGTCGGATGGCACCATGACCAGATCGAAGCGCCGATCGAGGTCGAGGTCCTCGATACGCGCCTGGATCAGTTCGACCGTGGGCAATCGCTCGGCCAGCCGGCGCAGCATGCCAGGATGCGCATCCACGCCGACCAGCTGGATGCCGGCGGCTGACAGTGGGACCGCGATGCGGCCGGTGCCGATGCCGAGGTAAAGGACCGGCGGCTTCGCCTGCCGGGCCCAGCCCAGCCATGGTTGCGGATCGGTGACGTCCGGCAGTTGCGCGTACAGCTCGGCGAATGCCTCGTCCGGGTTGTCGGGATTGTCGCGGACGAAGGATGGACGGTCGGTCATCGCGCTTTTCGAGACCCCCCACCCCGACCCTCCCCCGCAAGGGGGAAGGGGGATCCGAGGCTGAGATGACCACCGTGACCCTCCGCAAGGGGGAAGTGAGATCGGAGGATGAGCACCGCACGCTTACCCTCCCGGCAGGGAGGGGCTGGGGTCGCCCGACTCAGACCGGGAATACTCCGTGCTTGCG
>DASQAY010000173.1:0-4614 GCA_035635515.1 Candidatus Eiseniibacteriota bacterium
AAGACACCACGAATGGCGTGGTGCACCCCGAGTCTGGCTTCGGCGGCCAGGCACAAATAAACGCCGATCTCCCTTCCGGTGACGGGACCCATTTCCCCCTCCCCCCGGCGGGGCCGCTATTTCTCCCTCCCCCTCAGGGGGAGGGCGGATTCAATCGGTCGTCGCAACACTAGGTTGTTCCGATGTGGTTGAGAATAGTCGGCCGAGGGCTTGCGCGGGACGGAGCCAGCCAAGTGTTTCGCGGGGTCGACGGTTCATCTGGGCCGCGACGAAGTCGAGGTATTCAGGTCCATGCTGGCTGAGGTCGGTGCCTTTGGGGAAATACTGTCGCAGCAGCCCGTTGGTGTTTTCGTTCGAGCCGCGCTGCCAGGGCTTGGCGGGGTCGCAGAAATAGATCTCGAGCCCGGTCGCAATGGTGATCTGGGCATGGTTGCGCATCTCGATGCCCTGGTCCCAGGTCAACGATTTCCAGATGAACTTCGGCAGCCGCTTGGTGGCCGCGATCATCGCCGCCTGCACTTCCTCCGGACCATGACGGTCAGGCAGGTGCAAGAGCATCACAAAGCGCGTCGACCGCTCCACCAGGGTGCCGATCGCCGATCGCCCGTTCTTGCCCAGGATGAGGTCGCCCTCCCAGTGCCCCGGCACGGCGCGGTCCTCGATCTCTGCCGGGCGCTCGCTGATGTTGACCATGCCAGGGATTCGCGACTGGCGGCCCTGAACGTTGCGGCGAGGCCGCCGCAGCGCCCGACCCGTGCGCAGATGAACCGCGAGTTCCCGGCGCAAGGCGCCGCGGCCCTGCACATAGATCGACTGATAGATCGTCTCGTGCGAGACCTGCATCTCTGGATTGTCGGCGAACTCCGTACGCAGCTCGACCGCCACCTGCTGCGGGCTGAGCTGTTGCTGCAGTTTGGCCTCGACAAGGACACGCAGCGCCCCATTGGTGGCGAGCTTGGCTGGCTTCGGTCGGCACCCCCGGAGTTCGGCGCGGGTCTGGGCGCGGCTGGGTCGATAGTCCCACTCCCGTCTGGCCGACGGTGGCCCTGGCGACCGGCGGCGGTATCGCTGCCGCATGTTGCGGCGCAGCTCCCGCAGCACGGTCGAGGGCGTCCGCTCCAGCTCCCGCGCCATTCGCCGGATCGAATCGCCCCGCTCGACGCCGGCGAAGATTTCCTCGCGCTCGGCGAAGGACAAGAATCGACCGCTGGGCCGTTTGGTGACGAAGGCGGGTACCACCCCGCCAGCCTGACGGAACCAGTCCCGGCCCGTGTCCGGCTCGAGTCCCAGGGCCGCCGCGGCCGGCCGACGCATCACACCCGCACGGATCATCATCCAAAACTGCCGACGCAACTCACGTCGGGTCATGACCCCAGAAGCCATCACACACCCTCCTTCATCTCAGGGTGTTGCGTCGACTCCTTGAACCCAAGGAACGTTAGGGTGGGGGTTCTCTGCAACCACCACCTCTGAAACTGCTACCTTCACTGCCATGGAGCTGAAAGTCGTCCCGATTGTCAAACCCGACGACGTGAACCTGATCCTGGGCCAGAGCCACTTCATCAAGACGGTCGAGGATCTGCACGAGGCTCTGGTCGGGACCGTGCCCGGGATCAAGTTCGGGCTCGCCTTCTGCGAATCATCTGGACCGGCCCTGGTCCGCTGGAGCGGCACCGATCCCGAGCTCACCGAGCTGGCCCGCAACACGATGCTCGAACTGGGAGCCGGGCACGCCTTCCTGATCCTGCTCCGGAATGCCTTTCCGATTAACGTGCTGCCGGCCATCCGCGCGGTGCAGGAGGTCTGTCAGATCTACTGCGCGACCGCCAACCCCGTCGAGGTGATCCTGGCCGAGACGGCGCAGGGCCGGGGCATCCTGGGCGTGGTTGATGGAATGCGAACCAAGGCGATCGAAAGCGATACCGAGGTCGGCGAGCGGAAGGCGCTCCTGCGCCGGTTCGGCTACAAGCTGGCCTGAAGGGTGGCGAGGGACATGCCGGCCAGGACTGCGGGGACGCGTTCATGGCAGCAACACCAGGAGTCGATCGCCGACTTGCTGCAGCGGCGGACTGGGGCAGACGTAGCGGCCTGGAAAGCGCGGATCCGGCGTCACCACTTCGCTGACGAGGCCAGCCTGCGATCCTGGCTCACCGACCAGGAGGTGGCCGGCTACCCGCAGCAGCTGCTGGTCATGGAGACGTTCGGCTATCCCGAATTCCTCCTGGCCAGCGCCGACGAGCTGATCGATGGCCAGTATGCGGATCGGCCCGACCTGCGGCCGATTCTCGACGTAATCGTGGCCCAGCTACCGCGACTGGGCGAGGTCACCGTGCAGGCGCGCAAGGGATACGTTTCACTACTGACGCCCCGGCGAACCTTTGCCTCCGTCGAGCCCACCACCAAGCAGCGGGTCGATCTCGGACTCCGGCTGGCCAACCCCAGGCTGGCGAGCCGCCTCGCCCGGGCGTCGAGCATGGGCAACAGCCAGGTCACAGCCCGCATCCCGCTGACCGCGCCTAATGAGGTCGATGACGAGGTCCTCACCTGGCTTCGCCGCGCCTACGACGAGAACAGCTGACTGGTCAAACCGTCGAGGTGTCGGTAGCCTCTAGCTCTGCGACGCGGGATGCAGCTCGAAGACGGGGTGGCGCTGGGCGGCTCCCACCGGGTCGGTAAGGATCTCGCGCGCTCCTAGCAGCCCGATCAGCAACGTGCCCAGAGGAATGCGCCGGATGTACGGCCCCAGCACATCCTGAAAGAAGGCGGCCGCCTGTTCGGGCGTCAGGGCCACCGCCGTCACCGGCTCCTGGCGTCGACCCATTGTCAGAATCCCCTCGCCAGCCGCCCGAAAGTTTCGCACCCAGTTGACCTCGCCATACGGGCTCTGCACCCACCGGCGCCCGCCGATCTCGACCACGGCGATCGGCGTAGTGCGAAGCTGGCCCGTTTTGCGCCCCCGCACGCTGAGCAAGGCGTTCGGGCCGAGCGGGACGCCCACCCCCATGAGGCGGCGCACAATCGGGTTCAAGAGGGGAACGATGAACGGGGCATGGTCGCGACCGCTTTCGGTGGACCCCTCCTGGGACATGGGTTGCATCTGAGTGGCCATGCTCAACCTCCTGGCCTATTCTGAATCATCCGATTGACCTGAGCTTACCATTCCAATCAATCAGTTGCTTGAGCGAAATATTCCGCCCTTTTTCAGGATCTCCATCCTCCTTGCGGGGAGGTCGGGGTGGCGGTCTCGGCTCGCTCAGCGATTCTTGAGCTCTGCTCAGGCTTGACCCGTCCGCCCGGACACTCCCAGCATGCGCTCCAGCTGCCGGAAGGTCTGGTCAATCCGGGCGGCCGAGGACACAGTGGGCAGGGTCATGCTGGTAAGGGCGGCAACGATCAGGGCCGCCACGTCATCGCTGTCGAGCTCCGGTCGGAGATGGCCCTCTTTGGCCGACCTCCGCAACAGCCCCCGCAGCGTCTTGTGCCAGGCGTCGTTCGTCTCTCGCATGATCCGGGCGATCGACTGGTCGCGCGCCGATCGAAGGGCCAGCTCGCCCATGACGGCCCGCAGTTTGGGGTCAGTGCGAAGCAATTGGCGGACGGCCCGCAGGTGCGTGCGCAGCTGGTCGGCCGGCGAGCCGTGCGGCTCCAGCGTCGACCGGAAACGCCGCATTGCTTCGTCGACCACGCCCCGGATCAGCGCTTCCTTGCTCGGAAAGTAATAGTGCAGGGTGGCGATATTGAGGCCCACCTCGGCTGCCACCTCCCGGGTGCGGAGTCCCTCGAAGCCCCGTGCCGCGATCTGGTTGAAGGTGGCCAGGACCAGCTCCTGCCGCCGGTCCGCCTTCGCGGTCCCCGCAGACCGAGCCTTGGCCGTGGGACTCATGCAGACTTCATTAAACAGCCTGGAATAAAGAAAGACCCCGGCGACGGGCCGGGGCCTTGTCGATCTCTCCGTTTAGTCGCCGGAAACCTGCAGCGTACCGGTCATCCAATCGTGGATCGTGCACTGGTACGCATAATTGCCCGGCTGGGCGGCCGCGACCGACCAGGAGCTGGCGCCGAAGTTGCCATAGAACGGACCGTAATCCGCACCCAGCAACACGCCCGAGTTGGCCCCCTGGTGCATGTTGAGACCGGTACCGGACGCGCGGCTTCCCGGATCGGCGATGATTTCGGGTCCCGGGTTGCCAGTTGGCCCGTTTTCGAACTCGGTGCACGGCGGGAAGGGCGGTGGCGGCGCGTTCAGCGGAACGTAGCCCTTGCAGGTATCGACGCCAAACGGCGAGCGGATCCCCGGGCCAGCCGTGAACGACACGGTGTGGATGACGTTGAATTGGATGTCGTACCGAACGACATCGCCCGACACGAGATTCAGCTGGTCGGGAAGCATATCGTGGATCGCCACGTGGCGGTCAGCGGTCGTCAGGCCGGCGTGGACGAGGTAGGTGCGGCTGCCCGGTGCCCCGCCGGTGAAGGACGGGACCTGCGCACTGGCATAGGCCGCCTCGCCTTCCGCCTTGTCCGCCGCGAACTGGGCGTCGGCGGCCGTGTTGAGGCCAGCCTGAGACTGCACCGGCGTGCCCGGATCGACCACGCTGACGGTGCCCCGCATCC
>DASQAY010000174.1:0-1584 GCA_035635515.1 Candidatus Eiseniibacteriota bacterium
GGTGCGGTTCAACATCCGGATCTTTCGCCAGATGTTCGAGCCACTCGAGGGCCTCCAGCAGCTGATCCCGGGGTCCCTGCTCCTCAACTTTGGGCAAAAGGGCCTGACCCGCTATCTCGGGTTGATGCTGGGGCTGCTGGCCCGCCGCGTCCTCGGCCAGTACGACCCCGCCTTACTCGGCCGGGAGCCGGTCGAGACCTCATCGCTGATCCTGGTGGAACCGAACGTGCAGGCCTGGGCGCAAAAGGACAAGCTCCCGGTGGACGAGCTGCGACGCTGGCTGGCGATGCACGAGATGACCCACGCCTGGGAGTTCCGGGCCCATCCCTGGCTGCAGCCGTACCTCGAGGGGCTGCTGAAGCAGGTGCTGGTCGGTGGCCTGGCCGACGGCCGCAAGCCGAGCCGCCTGGAGTTGATCCGCACGCTGACGATCGGCGTGGGGCAGCAGTGGAAGGCGATCGCCAAACTGCAGGCGGTGATGAGCCTGCTGGAGGGCTACTCCAACCTGGTGATGAACGACATTGGTCGCCGCGAGCTGCCGCACTTCGCCCTCCTCGAGGGTGCCTACCGCCGCCGGCAGGAGCAGCGCACGCCGCTGGAGAAGGCCTTCCTTCGCCTGACCGGCCTCGAGATGAAGATGCGCCAGTACGTGATTGGCGAAAAGTTCTGTCGCGACGTCCGTGACGCCGGTGGCCAGGAACTTCTGAGCCGCGTATGGCAGGGACCCGAATGGCTGCCGACCATGGCGGAGATCCAGCGCCCCCAGCTGTTCATCGAACGCGCCCGATCCCGGTGAAAGCGGCGGTCGTCATCGCCGCGCTCCTCCTCAGCGCCTGCGGAGCCGAGGCCGCGCCGACGCCGGCTGCCACCAGCTCGCAGCTGCAGGCGCAGGTGGTCGCGACCGAGATCGTCGTTGGCAGCCAGCAGCGGGTTCCGATCGGCATCACCGACCACAACACCCCGGTGAGCGACGCGACGGTCCACGTCCGGTCCTTCGTGCTCAATGGAAACACCGGCGTGTTCAAAGGTGAATCCGACGCCCCCTTCAAGGGCCAGGGGTTGGAGGGCGGCGGTACCTACATCGCGCACCTGACGTTCGATAAAGCCGGCGACTGGGGGGTCGAGGTCACCGCCTCGCGACCGAATGGCTCGCATACGACCGTACGTCTCCCGATGAATGTAATCGCGCTGCCGGTGGTACCGGGCGTTGGCCAGCCGGCGCCGGCGACCCACAATCCGACCGTTAAGGACGTCGCCGACGTCGAGACCATCGACTCTGGCCGGCCACCCAACGACATGCATCAGTTATCGATCGCCGAGGCCATCCAGCAGCACCGGCCAGCCCTCGTGGTCTTCGCCACCCCGGCGTTCTGCGTAAGCCGCACCTGCGGACCCCAGGTCAAGGTGGTCCAGAGCCTGGAGCCCACCTATCGAGACCGGCTGACCTTCATTCACATCGAGATCTACCGGGACTTTAAACCTGATCCCTCCAAGAAGCAGTTGGCACAGGCCGTCGTCGATTGGCGCCTGCAGACCGAACCCTGGATCTTCCTGATCGATTCGAAAGGGATCATCCAGTCCCGC
>DASQAY010000175.1:0-1565 GCA_035635515.1 Candidatus Eiseniibacteriota bacterium
AGTAAGGCAAGGGCGAGCTGGGCGAGCCCGGCGGCCAGGAAGCCAAGGCCGAGGATGGTCGCCTCGCCCAGATGTTCGGGCGTGAGCGCGAGATGGATCCACCCGGCGGTGAAAAGGGCGCCTGCCAGGATGACTCGTGGCCACAGGGGGGCCGGAACCCGGGCGCCGGACGTGGGAATTGCCACGACGGCCAACAGGAGCAGGGCGCCGGCCACCATGACGATTGGACCAGGCCCCAGGACCGGGGTGAGAATCCGCGCGCTGACCGAATGCGATGAGTCGAGGGCGGCGACCTGCCAGCTGGCGAAGGCGATACCTACCACGGCCGTCGATCCGGCCAGCACGGCCAGTCGGCGAAAGGCAGCGGGCCGGCCCGCCCACAGAAAGAGCAGCGTGAGCGCGACGGATGCCACGGCCAGCCCGGCAAGGTAGCGAGGGCTCCCGTTCCAGCCGGTCAGGGTCTGCGTGCCCCGAAAGATCGTGACCCACGGGAGGGCCGAGCCGACCAGCGTGATGATGGCGCCGACCATGGCGATGATGGCAGGCGTGGCGATGGTAACGGGCAGCGGGACGGTGTGACCGGGGGCCAGCTTGGTGCTGGCCCCAATCCGCTGCCTGATCATGAGACGGTATTGAAGAAGAGATACAGATTCGTCGGAAGGTTCGTGCCGAACAGGATGTGGCTGGCGGCGTCGGACCGGGCCTCGATGTTCAGCAGGGTTTCCAGGCTCTTGCCAGCGGCCAGCTCGGCCCAGGTCGCCTGGTCGAGGACGACCACTCCCTTGACGTCCCACCACCCGCCGGCAGGCCCATCGAGGATGTGGCTGTGCGCGGGCAGCGGAATGTCACCGAATCCGGGCAGCGGCACATAGATATCCTGGGGGTGGTTCGGACAGTTGAGCGGCGGCGTGGGTCCGGTTGCGGTCGGGCACATGGTGGGCGGATTCGGGTTGGCAAAGAGCGGAATCACGACGTAAATGGTGGAGCGATCCGGGTTGGCGACCGGGCCCACGTTGGCCGCAGCCCCGACCTCGCAGCCGCTCGCGGCGAGGGGAACCGCGGTCACTGCCCGATCGCAGAAATAGTCCTGCGCGTACTGGACGGTCACAGTCTTCCCGTTAGTCCAGGCGGGGGTCCGGGCTGCGGAGACGGGCAGCGTATTCGATGGTGAACCGGAGGCGAAGGCGTACCCTCCGACGAGCAACGCGGAAAACGCGGCGCTGAAGCCCGCGATGGCGAGCGCCACCCTGCGGGGCCGGGCGTGCGGTCGGCGGACGATGTTCATGCTTAAACTCCCTTGATGAGGTGGCCAGGTCTGGCCGTTCCAACTTCTCTTACGCGGTCGACCGGCTGACGAGTCTGTTTTTTCTTGCGGCAAGTTGTGCTTACAGCATCCACGCGATCCAGACGTGCGAACAGGGGCCGAAGAATGGGAATCTGTTGCGCTAAGGGATTGACAAGACCTAGAACCTAAGTCCTAGGAGGCC
Source organism: Candidatus Eiseniibacteriota bacterium (assembly GCA_035635515.1). Taxonomy (GTDB): domain Bacteria; phylum Chloroflexota; class Dormibacteria; order CF-121; family CF-121; genus CF-121. The sequence goes on from DASQAY010000175.1 coordinate 1,488, forward strand.
GAGCCGAAAATTACCGAGCGACCTGGGCGGTGGCCAATCGGTCCAGCAGCGTCTCCGCGCCGCCAGCCAGCTCCGCCA
>DASQAY010000176.1:0-5546 GCA_035635515.1 Candidatus Eiseniibacteriota bacterium
CTGCTGGCCATGGAGTACTGCGGCCGCTACCTGCGGGTGGCGTTCGCCCAGTCGCACAACCTGGAGGCGCGCTACCACATGAGCATGGCCGCCATGCTGGCCGGCCTGGCCTACGGCACGGACTCGGCCGGCGCCGCGCACGCCATGAGCCAGACGGCGGGCGGCGTCCATGACGCCCCCCACGGCGCCTTGACCGCGCGCCTGCTGGCCCCGGTGATGGAGTACAACGTTCCCGGCGAGCCGGAGCGCTTCGCCCGGATCGCCCAGGCGCTGGGGTTGGAGGTGCACGGGAAGTCGGTCTGGAAATCCGCCGAAGCCTCGGTGGATTACGTCTACCAGCTGACCGAGGACCTGGAGATCCCCTCGCTCAACGAGCTCGGCTTTTCGGAGGACGAGATCCCGCTGCTGAGCGAGAAGGCCGCCGCCGATTCCCAGAGCATCGGCAACCCGCGCGATGTGGACGCCAAGAATTACGAGAGAATCTATACGCGGGCGTTCGAAGCCGGGCGGCACCGGAAAGTGACCCGCGTGCTGGCGAGGACATAACCATGTGGAAGAACACGCTGAAGCGATACGAGATCCTCTCCGACGACGACATCCGGCGGATCCACGAGCACGCCATGCTGATCCTCTCCGAGATCGGCGTCGACTTCCTCCACCCGAAGGCGCTGCATCTGCTGAACGAGGCCGGCATGAAGGTCGAAGACCGGCGGGTTCGCTTCGACCCGGCCTGGGTGATGGCCCAGGTCAAGCAGGCGCCCAGTATGTTCGAGGTGCAGGCTCGCAACCCGAAGAAGACCATCACCATCGGCGGCGACTTCATGGTCAACGCCCCGACCTACGGACCGCCCTTCATTACCGACCTCGATCGCGGCCGCCGCGGCGCCACCATCGCGGACTTCACCAATTGGGACAAAATGTGCCAGGCCACGCCCCAGATCCACTGCGCCGGCGGCACCACCGTGGAGCCGGAGGACTTGCCCCTCGATACGCGCCACCTCGACATGGTGTACTCCCACATTCGCTGGACCGAGCTGCCCTACATGGGCAGCGTGATCTCGGCCGAAAACGCCAGGGACTCCATCGAGATGACCAGCATCGTCTTTGGCGGTCGGGATAGGATCGAGAAGACCGCCGGCCTCCTGGGGCTGGTGAACGTCAATAGCCCGCTGCGCTATGACGACCGGATGCTGGGCGCGTTGCTCGAATACGCGGCGGCCAATCAGCCGGTGCTCGTCACCCCGTTCCTGATGGCGGGCGCCATGTCGCCCATGGGGCTGGCCGGCACCATCGCCCAGCAAACCGCCGAAGCGCTGGCCGGCATCGCGCTGATCCAGCTGGTGCGGCCCGGCGCCCCCTGCATATACGGGTCCTTCCTCACCAACACGGACATGCAATCCGGCAGCCCGTCCTTCGGGACGCCGGAGTCCGCACTCGGCATCCTGGCCAGCGCCCAGATGGCCCGCCACTACCAGATCCCCTTCCGCGGCGGCGGCGCCCTGACCTCGTCGAAGTCGCCGGATGCCCAGGCAGCCTACGAATCGATGATGTGCATGTGGCCCACGGTGCTGGGCGGGGTCCATTTCGTCCTGCACGCGGCCGGCTGGCTGGAAAGCGCGCTGCTCGCTTCCTACGAGAAATTCATCATCGACGTCGAGGCGCTCCGCATGTTCGAGTGGATCCTGCAGAAGGGTTTCCCGCTGGACGAGGAGGGGTTTGCCATGGACGCCATTCGCGAGGTGGGGCCGGGCGGCCACTTCCTGGGCGCCGAGCACACCCTGCGCCATTACCGGGATGGCTTCTACCGCCCGCTGATCTCCTCCACCGAAAATTTCGACCGCTGGAATCGGATGGGCGCGCGCACTGCCGACAAGGTGGCCAACGAGAAGTGGAAGAAGCTGCTGGCCGACTACCAGGATCCCGGTATCGACCCGGGGGTCGACGAGGAGTTGAAGCGCTTCATCGCCGTGCGCAAGGAAGCGATCGAGCATGCCGTCGCCTGACCAGCTGCCAGGAGCCGCCCGGGTCGTCATCATCGGCGCCGGGATCGTCGGCTGCAGCGCCGCCTACCACCTGACGCGCCTGGGCTGGCAGGACATCCTGGTGCTCGACCAGGGCCCTTTGTTCGAGGCCGGCGGCTCGACCTCGCACGCCCCCGGTCTGGTCTTCGAGAACAACGTCGCCCGCACCACCTGCCACTTCGCCATGCAGACGGTGGACGTCTACCGCGACCTGAAGCTCGACGGGGAAGCGGTGTACGCGGAGGTCGGCAGCCTGGAGGTGGCCACCACACCCGAGCGCTGGGAGGACCTCAAGCGCAAGCACGGCCATGCCACGTCCTGGGGACTGGAGACCCACCTGATCGGGCCCGACGAGATCAAGCGAATGGTCCCCATCATGCGGACGGACCACCTCTTCGGCGCCATCCATGTGCCGGCTGACGGCACGGTGCGCGCCACCAAAGCATGCGAAGCGCTGGCCCGCCTGGCGGCGCCCAAAGGCGCCACCTTCGTGGGTCACACCCGCGTCACCGGGATCGACGTTCGCAACGGTCGGGTCGAGGCGGTGGTCACCGATCGGGGCCGGATCGCCACCGAGCACCTGCTCTGCGCGGCCGGGATCTGGGGTCCCACCATCGGCCGGATGGCGGGCGTGCCCATCCCCCTGCAGCCGATGCAGCATCTCTACGCCGTCACCGACCCCCTGCCCGAGTTCCATGCGGAGACGGCCTGGCAGTCGACCCCGGTCGTCCGCCACCAGGACAAATCAATGTACTTCCGCCAGCACTACCAGGCCTATCTGATCGGCGCCTACCGGCACGAGCCGGTGCTGGTTGAGCCCGAGGACCTCCGCCACCAGCAGGAGAACGGGCTGATGCCCTCCTGCGTGCCGTTCCGCGACGACCTTTTCGAGGCGTCGCTCGGCTACGCCCGCGACCTCTATCCGCCACTCGCCTCGGCGGAGCTGCTGGAGAAGGTCAATGGCATGTTCTCCTTCACCCCGGACGGTCACTCGCTGATTGGCGAGTCGCTGGACGTGCGCGGCTTCTGGGCGTGCGAGGCCGTCTGGATCACGCACGGCCCGGGCGCGGCGCGGGCAGTGGCCGAGTGGATGGTGGAGGGCGTTCCCAGCCTCGATCTGCGCGAGGAGGACCTCAACCGCTTTTACCCGCACGTCTTTAGCCCGTCCTATCTGCGGGCCAGGGGAGCGCAGAACTACCGCGAGGTCTACGACGTGATCCATCCATTGCAGCCGATGGCCAAGCCGCGCCAGCTTAGGCTCACTCCCTTCTACGACCGCGAGGTCGAGCTGGGGGGCTTCTTCCTGGAGAGCGCCGGCTGGGAGCGCCCCCAGTGGTACGAATCCAATGCAACTTCTCCCCTCCCCTCAGGGGAGGGGCGGGGGAGGGGTGACTTCCCCATCCGCACCGGATGGGCGGCCCGCTTCTGGTCCCCCGTCCAGGGTGTCGAGCACCAGGCGGCCCGCGAGCGGGTGGTGCTCTTCGACGCCACGCCCTTCGTCAAGATCGAAGTCACGGGTCGCGGCGCGCTGGCCTATCTGCAACGGCTGGCCGCCAACCAGATGGACCACCCGGTGGGCAAGGTAACCTACACCGCCATGCTCAACGAGCGGGGTGGCATCGTGACCGACCTCACGGTGACGCGCATCGATGAGGATCGGTTCTGGGTGGTCACCGGGGGCGGCGTCGGGATGCACGACCTGGCCTGGATGCGCAGCCAGCTGCCCGTAGACCGCTCCGTTCGCCTCGAAAACCTGACCTCGGGCTGGTGTTGCATCGGCGTGTGGGGACCGCGCGCCCGCGACCTGGTCCAGCCGCTGGCCCAGGAGGACGTCTCCAACGCCGCCTTCCCCTACCTGACCGGGCAGCCGGTGACCATCGGCAACGTCCCCTGCTATGCCATCCGCATCTCGTACGTCGGTGAGCTGGGCTGGGAAATCTACGCTCCCACCGAGTACGGGATCCGGCTGTGGGACACGCTCTGGCAGGCGGGTCAGAAGGTAGGTGTGGCGGCGATGGGCGGTGGCGCCTTTGACTCGCTCCGGTTGGAAAAGGGCTACCGCAACTGGGGCGTGGACATGTACAGCGAGCACAACCCCTACGAGGTGGGCATCGGCTTCGCCGTCCGGCTCAACAAGGGCGACTTCATCGGCCGCGACGCGCTGCTCCGCAGCAAGGAGCAGGGGATCACCCGCAAGTTGAGCTGCATGACCTTTGACGACCCGACCGTGGCGGTCATGGGCAAGGAGCCCATCTTCATCGATGGCCAGGTGGCCGGCTTCGTCACCAGCGCCAATTACGGCTATACCGTTGGGCAAAGCATCGTGTATGGTTACTTGCCGCTCGAGCACGCCAGCGCAGGGACGAAGGTCGAGATCCAGTACTTCGGCAGGCGCTACCCGGCGACCGTCCGAAAGGAACCGCTATACGACCCCGAGATGACGCGCCTCAAGGAGACTTCTCCCCCTCCCCCTCAGGGGGAGGGCAGGGTGGGGGTGCGTAAGGAGACCGCCAGGACATGAAAGTCGTCGAGCGGGGCACGGCCGCCAAAGCCGAGACCCTGAAGATGTTCATTGGCGGCCAGTGGGTGGCGTCCGAGAGCGGCGAGACCTTCGCGGCCTGGAGCCCGGGCAGCGGGGAGACGATCGCCTCTATCCCGAAGGGGACTCGAAAGGATGCCCAGCGCGCCGTGGAGGGCGCCCACCGGGCGCGCGAGTCGATGGCCCGGCTGGGCGCTTTCGAACGGGCCAGGCTGCTGCACCGGGTCGCCGATGTCATGGAGCACCGGCGCGACGAGTTAGCGCACTGGCTGACCCTCGATCAGGGCAAGCCCTACAAGGCGGAGGCCCAGGGCGAGGTCTCGGAGGCCATCGAGTACTTCCGGATCGCCGCCGAGGACGTGAAGCGACTGGAAACCAGCGTCATCCCCTCGATCAGCCCGCAGAAGCTGGTCTTCACCTTGCGGGTCCCGCGCGGTGTCTATGCCATCATCACCCCCTGGAACTGGCCGCTGACCATGGCCACCGAATTCATCGCCCCGGCGCTGGCCGGCGGCAACACCGTGGTCTGGTCGCCGGCATCGAGCACCTCCGCCATCTCGGTGAAGCTGGCCGAGTGCCTGGCCGAGGCCGACCTGCCCCCTGGTGCCTTCAACCTGGTCACCGGCCCCGGCTCAGTGGTCGGCGATGAGATCGCCGGCCATCCCCTGGTCGCCGGCCTCGGCTTCGTGGGTTCCACCGAGACCGGTCACCTGGTGGCCAGGCGTGCCGCCGGCAAGCACACCATGCTCGAGATGGGCGGCAACGGCCCGATCATCATCTTCAAGGACGCCAACCTGGACAAGGCGGTGGCCGGCACCATCGTCGGGTGTTACCTGTGCGCCGGCCAGAGCTGCACGGCCGGTGAGCGGATCCTGATCGAGGCGCCCGCCCAGGACGAGTTCATCGCCAAACTGACGGCGGCCGTCGACGGGCTCCGGCTGGGCGATCCCTTCGACGACGAGACCACGCTGGGGCCGCTGAACAAC
>DASQAY010000177.1:0-2554 GCA_035635515.1 Candidatus Eiseniibacteriota bacterium
AGGCATCAAAGTCGACCAGTTCAGCGTCGGCTTCGGACCCCGTCTCTTTGGGGTCACCCGCGGCGAAACGACCTATGCCGTCCGCGCCCTGCCCCTGGGCGGCTTCGTGAAGCTGGCCGGCATGGATCCCAGCGAGCAGGCCGGGCCCCGCGGGTTCAACGCCCACCCGCTCTGGCAGCGGCTGATGGTCATCGTGGCCGGGCCGGTCCTGAACCTGGTGCTGCCGGTGGTCCTCTTCGCGGCCGTGTACGCCGTCGGCTCGCCGGTCCAGGTGGTCAGCGTCGACAGTGGGACGCCCGCCCAGGCGGCCGGCGTCCAGGCGGGCGATGTCATCGTCGCAGTGAACGGGCACCGGGTGGACCAGCAAAGCGACCTGCGCGCCGTGGTCACGGCCGCCGGCCAGGCCGGTCAGCCCGTCCAGCTGCAGGTCAGGCGGCAGGGGCAGCTGGTGGCGTTCACCATCACGCCGGTGAAGCGCGACCCAGGATACATCCTGGGCGTGCGCACCAGCCCAGGCGTCAAGCAACTATCGCCGCCGGCCGCGGTCTCCCAATCGGTGACTGATACCGCCGGCCTGGTGGTTGGCACCTTCCAGGGCTTCTACCGGTTGGCGACGGATAAGTCGCTGGGTGGCTTCTTCGGCCAGAATGGCATCCGCGGTCCGGTCGGCATCATGAAAACCACCGCCGACGAGGCTCGCGGTGGGCCGGTGCCCCTCACTTTCTGGATCGGGTTCCTGAGCCTGAGCCTGGGGCTGATCAACATCCTGCCCTTCCCGGCGCTGGATGGCGGGCGGCTGGTCTTCCTGCTCCTGGAGGGCATCCGCGGCCGCCCGGTCGATCCGATGCGCGAGCAGATGGTGCATTATGTCGGGCTGGCCATCCTGTTCGGGTTCATCGCGCTGGTAACCTTCAACGACGTGTTCAGGTGAGGGCATGAGACCCAGACGCAAGTGCCAGCCGGTGCGGGTCGGCGACGTCATCGTAGGGGGCGCCGCGCCCATCGTGGTGCAGTCCATGACCAAGGCGGACACCCGCGACGCCACCGCCACCCTGGAGGAGATCGCGCGGTTGAAGGACGTCGACTGCCGGATCGTGCGGGTGGCGGTGCCCACCAGGGAAGCGGCCGAGGCCATGATCGAGATCAAGCGCAAGTCGCCGCTGCCCATCATCGCCGACATCCACTACGACTACCCGCTGGCGCTGCTGGCCATGAAAGCGGGCGTGGACGGCCTGCGCCTGAACCCCGGCAATATCCGGGATCCCGACAAGGTCAAGGAGATCACGGCCATGGCCAAGGAGCGGGATATCCCCATCCGGATCGGCGTCAACTCCGGCTCGCTGCCTGGGCGGGCGAAAGAGGGGGAGGGGAAGCGGCCGCCGCTGGAGGAAGTGGTGGAGGCCATGGTCAGCGCGGCCCTGGGACACATCCGCATCCTGGAGTCGCTCGACTTCAACCAGATCAAGGTGTCCATGAAGGCGTCCGACCCGCCCACCATGATCGCCGCCAACCGGGCCATCGCCGGCAAGATCTACTACCCCTTGCACCTGGGCGTGACCGAGGCCGGCCCTCCCGGCACGGGGTCGGTGAAGAGCGCAGTCGGCATCGGCGTCTTGTTGGAGGAAGGGATCGGTGACACCATCCGGGTCTCCCTGGCCGGCGATTCCGTGCAGGAGGTCGAGGTCGGTTACGGCATCGTCAACGCCCTCGCCGAGAAACCAACCGGTCCGAACCTGATCGCCTGTCCCATGTGCGGCCGCCTGGAGATCGACATGCTGCCCATGGTGGCCGAGGTGGAGAAGGCGCTGAAGAAGATCAAGCGGCCGATCAACGTCTCGGTGATGGGCTGCGTGGTCAACGGCCCGGGTGAAGGCCAGCACGCGGACATCGGCATCGCCGGGGGGAAGGGCAAGGGCATCCTCTTCAAGCATGGGAAGATCGTGGGCACCTTCCCAGAAAAGGAACTGGTGCCGGCCCTGCTGCGCGAGCTGGACGCTATCGCCCGGGAAGACGAGCAGAAGCTCGCGTCATAGCCCGAATCCACCGAGTCGAACGCGCATCTCGGGCGCGGATGCGGCCGATCCGGGCGTCGTCTCCTCCGCGCCTCGCTCACGTACCGACGGGTACGCTCGCCTCGGTGCTCGTCGCCTCCTTCGGCTCGGCACGCCCCGCATCCCGATCTGCGTCGTCCGATCGGTGGACCCGGGCTAAAGCGTCGGCAGCGGTAGCGCCGACGGCGTGGGCAGCGGTAACGGGGCCGGTGTGGGCAGCGGCAGCGGGGTTGGTGTGGGCAGCGGTAACGGGGTCGGTGTGGGCAGCGGGAGTGAAGTCGGCGTGGGCGGCACGGATACACCCGTCGGCGTCGGGAGCGGGTTAGCGGTCGGGGATGGTGCTGAGCCGGTCGGGCTCGCCGAGGCAGACGGGGTCGGGACCGTGCTGCCGCTGGCCAAGCTGGGCGCTGGGCTGGCCGTCGCTGGAGTGGCGTCGTGCCGGGCATCGGCGATGATCCGCGCCGACAGTGGCGCCAGCTGGCCGCTGGCGTGGCCGCGGTAGC
>DASQAY010000178.1:0-12327 GCA_035635515.1 Candidatus Eiseniibacteriota bacterium
GTGATCGTCCGGGCGCGGCTGCAGGGAGTGCCGCCCCTGCTGCCTCCCCTGGGGCAGAGTGTCTTCGCCGCCCTGATGGTGGCGCCCCTCGCCCTGACCAGCCTGCCGACGCATGGCGTCCACCTGCTCCCCGTGCTCTCGCTGGTCGGCCTCGGTGTCCTGGGCACCGGGATCGCCTACCTTTTCTATTTCCGGCTGATCCGGAACGTGGGGCCCACCCGGACGTCGATGGTGACCTACCTGTTGCCCTGCACGGCGCTGATCTATGGCGTCGTCTTGCTGCGCGAGCCGGCGTCGGCCAACATCGTGGCGGGCCTGGCGCTGGTGCTGGTGGGCATCGGGCTCACGCTGGGGATGCTCCGCCCGCCTGCCCGGTTGCGACCGGCGACTGCCCGAGATTGATCCGAGTTTCCTGTTACCCAGGAGCGTTGCATCCGTTAGTAAGGGCAGCATGAGATGGCGTCTCCTGATCGCGCTTACCCTTGCCACCGGGACGGCCGGGTGCGGGGCTGCCCAACGGCTGGCGGGTTCCGCGTCGCCCGCGGAGCCGGATTGGCTGAGCCAGGTCCAGCCGTTCGTCAACCGGCCGGCGCCCGCGTACATCCGGCCAATCCTGAGCCCATCGCCCTATCCCACGCTCGCGCCCCTCTGTCAGGCGGCCCAGCTACGGGCCGCCCAGGGGAGGGGTGGCGTTGGACTGGGCAACATCCTGCTTCGGGTCGATTTCACCAATGTGGGCCGGGTCCCCTGCCAGCTGAGTGGGACGCCTCGCGTGGACGGAGCCGATGCGGTAGGAAGGATAGTGGTGCTCCCTGTGACCGGCAATGGCACGTATTTCATTGATCCAATTCCGGCTGACATTGCCCCCGGTGAGAGCGGCTACCTCAACATCGGAATGGCCAACGAAGGCAACTGCCCAGGTGCGCCTCCCGTCGCTGATTACTCCAACCTTCGCTTTGGATTGCCTGGCGGAGGCTGGATTGCCACGAACCTCACGGCTTACAAAGCCTGCGGTGTCCTGGACATCAGTGGGCTGGGCAAGGAACCGGGGCCGGTTGTGGAGCCGAGCCCTAGCCCAGGCTCCATCGGCACGCTGCGCGTCACGGTCCAGGATTTCCCGGGGCAGGCACGGGTGGGGACAACCTTGCATTTCATTGTTTTGCTAGCCAATGCTTCCGACGTGGCGGTATCTTTGTCTCCATGCCCGAGCTTCACTCAGCTCGTCAATGTGGAAGGCAAGCTGGCTGTCCGATCCGTGTACCTCAACTGCGACCACGTGGCGCTGATCCCGTCCGGCCAAACGGTTCGTTATGCCATGGAAATGGACGTACCTCAGGACGCGGCGCACTTTCCGTTCGCCAAATGGTTCTGGGAACTGAACACGCCATTCTTCCGTGCCGGCACCGGGGGAGTCCTCGAAATAACGGCTTAAGTTCCCAAGCGGTTGAGCTTCTCCAGGATGGCCTCGTGCACCAGCCCATTGGTCGCCAGCGCGGTGGGGCCCTGGTAGCTTCGCCGGCCCTGGAAGTCAGTGAGCCGGCCGCCGGCTTCCTCGACCACCACGAGGGGGCCGGCCAGATCCCAGGGGTAGAGTTCCGGCTCGAACATCGCCTCACCCGTGCCCTCGGCGACTAGCGCGTAGCCCCAGAAGTCGCCGAAGCCGCGGTCACGCCAGGTCGATCCCACCACGTCATCGAATTGCTTTTCGCGACCAATCGCGATGAATGCCGTCCGCGACGCGTAGAACACCTGGGATCGGGTGAGGTCGCCGATCTGGGAGACGTGCAGCCGGCGGGTGCCGTTCCAGGCGCCATGCCCCTTCAAGGCGTGCCAGCGCTGGCCGAGTCCTGGCGCTGAGATGATCCCCAGCAGGAGCTCGCCGGCGCGTTCGTAGGCCAGCAAGGTGGCGAAGACCGGGACCCCTCGCGCGTAGTTGGCGGTGGCATCGATGGGGTCGATGATCCAGCGCGACTCGTAGGACCCCGAGTCCTTTCCGAACTCCTCACCCAGCACGGCATGGCTGGGAAAGGCGCTCGCGATCCGGTCCCGCAGGTGGCGCTCGATTTCGGTATCGGCCCGCGTGACCAGCGAGTGGTCGGGCTTGGCCTGGATCTGGAGATCGCCGCGGAAATACCGCATGGCGATGCGGTCGCTGGCATCGGCCAGCTCCTGGGCGAAGGCGAGCAGCGCTTCGGTCTCGCTCACGCGCGGATCCGGCTTCCCGAGGGATCGAAGAGCGGTTCGGCCGCCACCGTGGCCGCCACCGACTGGCCGAAGACCTCGACGTTGACGGACGTGCCAGCCGCGGCATGATCGGCCGGGAGGTAGGCGTAGGCGATGCTGCGCTCCAGCGTGTAGCCGTAGCCGCCGCTCGTCACCCGGCCGACGACGCGGCCGTCGACACTGACGGGCTCGCCACCCATTGCGACGGATTCTGAATCGTCCAGGAGCAGGGGAACCAGGCGGCGGGTGATGCCGGCCGTCCGGGCGGCGACCAGGGCGGGCTTGCCAATGAAGTCGACCGGCTTCTTTATCCGCACCGCAAACCCGAGCCCGGCCTCGTCCGGCGTGTCGGCGGGCGTGATGTCACTGCTCCAGACGCGGTACCCCTTCTCCAGGCGGAGCGAGTCGATGGCCCGGTAGCCACCCGCCACCATGCCATGCTCGTGGCCCGAGTCCCAGACCAGGTCCCACAAGCGCCGTCCATACTCGGTCGGCGCGTAGAGCTCCCAGCCCAGCTCACCCACGTACGTCACGCGCAGGGCCAGTAAGGGGACGTCGCCCACGGTTAGCCAGCGGGCGGTCATGTACGGGAAGGCGGCGTTGGAGAGATCCTGCGAGCTGAGCGGCTGGAGGACGTCGCGCGCTCGCGGGCCCCAGACTCCGAGGCACACGGCGCTGGAGGTGACGTCGCGCACCTCGACGCCTCCGTCCTCGGGCTGGTGCCGGCGGATCCAGGCCAGGTCGTGGTTGCCAAAGGCGGTACCGGTGACGATGGCAAAGCGGTCGGCGGCCAGCCGGGTGACGGTGAAGTCGCACTCGATCCCGCCCCGCGGGTTGAGCATCTGCGTGTAGACCACCGCGCCCACCGGCCGGTCGACGTCGTTGTCGCATAGCTGCTGCAGCAACAGCAACGCGCCCGCCCCGGACACCTCGATCTTGGCGAAGGACGTCTCATCGAACAGCGCAACCCGTTCCCGAGTCGCCCGGTGCTCGGCCGCAATGGCGGGCGACCAGTGCTCGCCGGCCCAGCCCCGAGGTCGACGCACTCCGTCCGGGCTGGCGTTGCACTCGAACCAGTTGGGCCGCTCCCAACCCGACTTTTCGCCGAAGGCGGCGCCCAGGTCGGCCAGCCGAGGGTAGGTGGGGGAGAGGCGCAGCGCGCGGCCGGCCTGCCGCTCCTCGTTCGGGTAGTGGATGTCGTAGTAGGTCGAGTAGATCTCCACCGTCCGGTCGCGGACATAAGGGCGGCTTCGGTACTGGGCCCCGAAGCGGCGGCTGTCCATCTTCCAGAGGTCGAGGCTGGGCTGACCCTCCAGGATCCACTCCGCCATCATCCGGCCCATCCCACCGGCCCCGGCGATGCCATGGGCGCAGAACCCGGCGGCCACGAAGAAGCCGTGCACCGGGCTCTCTCCCAGGATGAACTCGTTGTCGGGGGTGAATGCTTCCGGCCCGTTGATCAACTTGACGATGTCGGCCGCCTCCAGGGCGGGCACCCGGGTGATGGCGTTCTCCGACAGCTCGGCAAACCGGTCCCAGTCCTCGGCCAGCAACCGGTTGTTGAAATCGCCGGGGATGCCCTGCAATCCCCACGGCGCCGGGTGACGCTCGTATCCGCCCATCAGCAGGCCACCGGCGTCCCGTCGAAAGTAGACCAGCAGGTCTGGGTCGCGCATGGTGGGCAGATCGTCCGGAACCGGGTGGCTGACGCGCGTGATCAGGTACTGGTGCGCCATGGGCACCAGGGGAACGGTGACCCCCGCCATCTGGCCTATCTCGGCGGCATACATCCCGCCGGCGTTGACCACCACCTCGGCCTCCACGAAGCCCTCGGCCGTCTGGACCCCGCCCACCGCGCCGCGCTCCACCGTGATGCCGGTCACGCGGGTCCCGGTCTTGATGGACACTCCGCGCCGGCGGGCGCCTTCGGCCAGGGCGAGGGCCAGGCCGCTGGGGTCGAGGTAGCCGTCGGTCGGAATGAAGGCGGCGCCCAGCACCCCGGAGGTCGTCATCAGCGGAAAGCGGCGCCCGGCCTCGTCGGCGCCGATGATCTCGATGGGCAGGCCAAAGCTCTTGCCCCAGCCGGCCTGGCGCTCCAGTTCTTCCAGCCGGGGTCGTGATGAGGCGAGCCGCAGGCTGCCCACCTCGCGCCACCCTGGGTCGACGCCTGTCTCGGGCCCCAGTCGCCGGTACAGGTCGACGCTCAGCATCATCATCCGGGTCAGGGGCAGGTTGGAGCGCAGCTGCCCGACCAGGCCGGCGGAGTGGAACGTCGATCCGCTGGTGAGGTCGGCCCGTTCCAGCAACAGGACGTCGCGCTCCCCGCGCTCGGCCAGATGGTAGGCAATGCTGCAGCCGCCCACGCCGCCGCCGATGATGACGATCCGGGCCCGATCAGGAAGACTCATCCGCGGGCCAGGCGCAGCCAGTCGCGGAACGCCGGCTGCGCCGCCGCCGCCTGGAACCGGTCGAAGTGCTTGTGAGCGTAGGCGCGGAAATCGAAGTCGAGGGTCGAGATCCCCTGCTGGACCACCCCCCACATGGCCTCGCGGAAATCGGACATGAGGCGCATCAGCCGGAGGCGGGCCAGGTCCTGGTCGCGACACTGGCCAAAATAGGCCGCCAACAACGTGCGCTCACCGCTGGGGTCCAGCTCGTGGTTGACGGCGAAATTGCCCAGGTCGAAGAACGGGTCGCCCATGCCTGCGTATTCCCAGTCGACGATCCGGATGGAGTCGCCGTCATCGATGAAGTTGGCGTTCAGCAGATCGTTGTGACAGAACCGCGGGGAAAAGGACGGCAGCGACGCCTCCACCTCGTCGGCGGTGCGGAGCGCCGATTCGAACGCCTCCGGGATGGCGACGCCGTGCCGGCTGGCAGTAACCCAGTAGTCGCGTACCACCCGGAACGGCGAGAAGGTCTTCTCCACATACCCGGCGGCATGGACGCGACGCAGAGCCGCGGCGATGCGCTGCAGGCCGGCCGGCTGGCGGGCCGACTCGAGGGCCACCGGGGCGCCGCTGATAAACCGGGACACCAGGACGCCGGGGCCGGCCAGGAAGGCCACCACCTCGGGCCCCACCCCGGCTGCTGCCGACAGCCGGGTCGCCTCGGCCTCGATGCCGCGGTCGATCCCCAGGAGTTCGGTCCGCTCGCCACCGACCCGCACCACAAACCCTTCCCCGGCCACCACCACCCGGTAGTTCCGATTGGTGATCCCGCCCTCCAGAGGCTCGACCGACTCGACCCGGCCGAGCCAGCCCGGAACCTGGTCTAGGATCGTCTTGATGGCCGAGTTCGAGGTGACCTTCGATGACGAGGCCCTCCGGTGGCTTGGCGAACGTCCCAGCGGCGACCCCCTGGTCATCGCGTACGAGGATAGTCGCTGCTGCGGGGGCGGTCACATCCGTGACCTGCGGGTCCGTGGGAGCCGGCGACGAGAAGAGGAATCGGAAGGGCTGGTCGGGGTCGGCGAAGTGGATGGACGCCGAATCCTGCTAGATCGTCGGATCATGCCCCGAATGCCCCGCCGGATCCCGGTCACGGTTCGCGGCCTGGGTCCCTTTCGGAGCTTGCACCTGGACTTCTCCGGCGAGGAATGGGCCCGTCTCCTCTACGAGATCGTGTAGCCCGAATCCACCGGCTCGAGCTGGCATCTCGGGCGCGGATGCGGCCGATCCGGGCGTCGTTTCCTGCGCGCGCTCGGTCACGCACCGACGGGTGCGCTCCAGTCTGCCGACGGCACCTGCAAGTGGGGTTGGCGTCGGTAAGTGCTCGTCGCCTCCTTCGGTTCGGCACGCCCCGCATCCCGATCTGCGGCGCCCGACCGGTAGATCCGGGCTTGAAAGGGAATTGACGAGCCTTTAGGCGGCTGCTAAGTTGAGCAGCAACCGGCCGGGGGGAAATCCACGTAGGCCGGGACGAGAGGGAGGGACGGATGCCGGATTCTACGCTCACGACGCCTCCGACCGGAGGGATGAGAACAGCCGAGCGGGAGAGCGCCGATTCACGCGACCTGGCCCGCTTCGGGTACAAGCAAGAACTGAAGCGGATCCTGGGACCCTATTCGAGCTTCGCGGTGGCGTTCTCGTATATCTCGCCCAGCACCGGGATCTTCACGCTATACTTCCTCGGCCTCAGCATTGGCGGCGCATTCTTCTTCTGGAGCTGGCCGCTGGTGGCGCTTGGCCAGTTCATCGTGGCCCTGAACTTCGCCGAGGTGAGTGCACACTTTCCGGTGGCGGGGTCCGTCTACCAGTGGACGAAGTATCTCTCCGGCCGAGGCTACTCGTGGTTCACGGGCTGGATTTACCTGTTCGCCGGCATCCTGACCGTTACGGCCGTCGACGTGACTGTGCCGCTCGTCCTGATTCCGCTGCTCAACAACGTGTTCGGCTTGAACATTCCCACGGGGACGGCGTCGGGAGCGCTGCAGGCCCAGGTGATCGTGGCGGCGATCATCCTGATCAGCACCACCGTGCTGAACATCTACGGCGTCCGGCTGGTGGCCATCGTGAACAACACCGGGGTGGTGTTCGAGATCCTGGGGATGCTCGTCTTCGCCCTGGTCCTGTTGCTCTTCTACCACCACCAATCGGCGGGTGTGGTGTTCAATACGCAGGAGCTTGGCTCGGGTTTTGGCAACCAGGCGGGTACCTTCCTGGCCGCCATGTTCATGTCTCTGTTCGTCATCTACGGCTTCGATACGGCGAGCACCCTGGCCGAAGAGACCAACAACCCCCGGTGGGCGGCCCCCCGGGCCGTGCTGGCCGCGGTCATCGGGGCGTTCATCATCGGCGGCGTGTTCATGTACTCGACGATCATCGCCATCCCCGGCGATATCCACAAGTACGTCGCGGATACCGCCAGCGGCAAGGTCGCTCCGCCGGTCGACATCATCACCAGCAACTTGCCGAGTTGGGCCGCTAACCTGTACCTGTTCGTCGTCTTTGCGGCGATCTACGTGTGCTGCCTGGCTATCCAGACCTCGACCATTCGGCTCGCCTTCGGCATGGCGCGGGACGGGAAGCTGCCGTTCGGCCGGATCTATAACAAGGTCAGCCCGACCCTGCACACGCCGGTCGGCACCTGCCTGGTCGTCGGCGCCCTGGCGGCCCTCCCGCTCTTCTATTACTCGGGGGCGGGGATCGTCGCCATCGCCGCCACCGGGATGATTTACCTGTCGTACTTGCTCGGCAACCTGGCGGTCCTGCGCGCCCGACTCAAGGGGTGGCCCAAGGCAGAGGCCCCCTTCAAACTGGGCGGCTGGGGCACCATCATCAACGTCTTGGCGCTGGTCTGGGGCGGGTCCATGATCGTCAACTTCCTCTGGCCGCGTCCCCTCAGCAACCCGGCCCTCAGCGCCTTGCCCAACCCAGTCCCCGGGAGCCTGGGCAATATCCCGATCTTCGAGGCCACGCTCGCGATCATCGTGATCGTGGGAGCCATCTACTATTTCACGGTGCAGCGGAACAAGCCCGCCGCCCCGGGCGAACGCGTCGTGGCGTAAAATACTCGGGCTCGCGACGAAAGCAGCGGCCAGCCGGCCGCTGCTTTTCTTATCTGAGCAGGTCGCGCCCGTCGACGCCGGGCAGGGGCAGGCCCAGCAGGGGCGCGATGGTCGGAGCCCAGTCCGCCAGGTGGGGAGGCCGCGCTTGGATGGCTCGACCGATCTGCCTGGCCGCGGGGTGGCCGCCGCCGACCAGCGCCACCGTGCGAGCGGTCGAGGGCCCACCGTGGTAGCCGCCCGGTGGGAGATAGGGCGCGTCGAAGATGAACCCCGGGCGGGCTCCGGCGATGACGAAATTGGCGTTGCCATCGACGCAGACCGCCACACCTGCGACGGCGCCGACGGCCGCCACCGCGGTGTCGTGATCCACTCCGGGTCGAAGGTGCGCCAGCGCCGCACCGCCGTCCGCGATCACGGCATCGATCAGGCCGTCAGCCGCGGTCTGGAGCATGATCGGTGCACTCCTGGTTCGCGGTTCCATGTCGTGGTCCGAGACCACGATCACCAGCGTCCGCTCCCAGTCGACCACCGCATCCAACAGCTCGCCAATCACCGCGTCGGTGGCTCGATAGCTGGCCTGGGCCGGTTCGGAATCCGGACCGAAGTCGTGGCCGACGGTATCGGCCTCGTTCAGATGGCCGAACACGAAGTCCAGCGATCCATCCGCCATCGCGGCCAGCAGGTGGGGCCGGACAGCGGCGTTGGTCGGATAGCCGTGATCATCCAGCGGAGTGCCCGGTGGGACCGTCCCCTCCGGTGGCCAGATGAGGGTGGCGGCCTTCGTCTTGAGCAACCCGTGCATCAGGTGGTCGCCCTGGATGGCGGCGCTCGCCAGGCCGGCCCCTCGGCAGGCGTCGAACAGGGTCGGAACCTGGACCTGGCGCCAGGAACCGGCCCAGGCCGGCAGCTCGCTGTAGACCAGGGCGGCGGTGGTCCGGACACCGTGGCCCCGAGGTAGGTGACCGGTCAGCAGGGAGGCAAAACCCGGATAGGTCGAGGAGGGCAGAGCGGTCACGCCGTATGCTGCCCGGCCGCCGGATTCCCCGAGCCGCCACAGTCGCGGCGTGATCTCAGGTGAGATGACGCGGGCGGGAAACCCATCCAGGCCCAACAGGACCACCCTGCCGCCATGATCAGCCATCGCCGTCAGTCTGCGGCATTCGATCGTCGGCGGCTTCACTGCCGTTCCTTGACATCCTGTTCCGAGATGGTTAAAACGATGGGACAAATCGGTCGACTTTAGAGGGAGGGATCAATGAACAACCGCGCCAACCGACTGGGCATCCTGGTGGGTGCCATCCTGCTGCTGACGGCCTGTGGGGGTACGAACACGCCCGCCACGACCGTTAAGGCGGCCGACGCCAAGTCCGCAGCTGACATCGGCGGGATGTCCGCGCTGGTCACCGCAGCCAAGGCGGAGGGCAAGCTCAACGTTATCGCGCTACCCCCCGACTGGTGCAACTACGGCGAGGCCATCAGTACCTTCACGTCCAAGTACGGCATCGCCGTCAACTCCGAAAACCCCAACGGCAGCAGCCAGCAGGAGGTCGACGCCATTAACCAGAACGCGGGTACTTCGACCGCCCCTGATGTGGTGGACGTGGGCCTCAAAGTCGCCGTCTCAAACACGGCCGTCTTCGCCCCGTACAAGGTGGCGACGTGGGGCGACATCCCGGACAGCCTGAAGGAAGCGACCGGCCTGTGGTACTCGGACTACGGAGGGTTCATGGCCATCGGCTACGATTCGAGCAAGGTGCCGGGCGGCACCATCAGCTCGGTGTCGGACCTCTTGGGCGCTGGGTTCAAGAGTAAAGTCGCGCTCGCCGGCGACCCGACCCAATCCAACCAGGCCTTGAACGGCGTCCTGATGGCGTCCGTCGCCAACGGCGGATCGCTGGACGATGTGAGCAAGGGGGTGGACTTCTTCCATCAGCTGAAGGTGGCGGGGAACTTCGTACCCGTGATCGGGACGGGCGCCACCGTCAAGGCTGGGCAGACCCCAGTCCTGCTCCAATGGGATTACAACTCATTGACCCACGTCAAGGACGTCTCGACATGGAAGGTCTTCGTGCCACCGAACGCGACGCTCTTTGGCTCGTATGCCCAGGCCATCAGCAAGACGGCGCCGCACCCTGCCGCCGCGCGGCTCTGGGAAGAGTTCATCTACTCGGATGCAGGACAGAACATCTATCTCAAGGGCGCTTGCCGGCCTGTCCGCCAGACGGCCATGAAAACGTCTGGGACGATCGATCAGGCTGCCCTTGCGGCCCTGCCGACCGTGACTGGAACGCCTCTCTACCCGAGTCAGGCACAGCAGGTCAATGCGGGTACGTACGTCTCTGCCCACTGGTCGGCGGCGATCGGTTGACGTCTGCCGGTATCCCGGCCGTGAACGCCGCTGCTCGCCCCGCTAGGGGCGGGCGGCGGCTGCCTCTTTCGTGGCTCGGGGCGGTGCCCTTCTTCGCGTATGTGGGCCTGTTCCTGCTCTTGCCCACCGTGATCATTGGTATCGGGTCGTTTGCCGCGAAAGACGGCAGCCCGACCATCTCCAACTTCACGTCCATCAACCAGCCATTCCTCATCAAGTCTTTCGTCAACGGTGCAGCAATCTCCGTGGTCAGTGCCCTGGCGGGGGGGTTCGCCGGCGCGCTGCTCGCGTACGCAGTGGTCACCGGCAATCCGCGCGGCCTCCTCCGGCGCGCGGTGATGTCGGCCTCGGGCGTGCTCGCTCAGTTCGGCGGCGTCACGCTTGCCTTCGCGTTCCTCGCCACACTCTCCACGACAGGTTTCGTGACGATAGTCCTTAAAGAGCACGGCATCAACATCTTCCCCAACGGGGTGTGGCTCTATGAGCTGAGCGGCCTCACCCTCCTCTACACGTATTTCCAGATCCCGCTCATGGTTCTCGTCTTTCTGCCGGCGCTCGACGGCATCCGGCCCCAGTGGCGGGAGGCGACCGAGAGCCTGGGCGGCACTAGCTGGCACTATTGGCGATACGTGGCGGGCCCTTTGCTCGCGCCATCATTCCTGGGCTGCACGCTGCTCCTTTTTGCGAACGCGTTCTCCGCTTACGCCACGGCGCAAGCCCTCATCTCCCAGGGGAGCCTCATCGTGCCCCTGGCAATCAGCAACCTGCTGACCAGCGAGACAGGCCGCGCCCAGCCTGGGCTCGCGAAAGCGCTCGCTGTGGCGATGATTCTCATCGTCACGATCGTCACGGTCCTGTACGCCGTGCTGCAGCAACGAAGTGGCCGATGGCTGCGATGAGTAACCACCGGCGGGGCGCGCTCGCGTGAATCGCGCGCGCCGTTTCAAGCTGGGGGTCTTTCGCGCCACCGTCTTCCTGGTCATGGGTGCGTTCTTCCTGGTTCCGATCGGCGCCATGGTGGAGTTCTCGACGCGCGGCAACAGCCTGACCGCCCCGCGGACGCTGGAGACCTGGGCGGACATCATCAAGGTCCCCGATCTCGTGCAGGCGATCTCCGTCTCCCTGGAGCTGGCCGCGATCACCTCGATCGGGATGCTGGTCTTGCTGCTTCCAACCATGGTCTGGGTGCGGCTGCGCCTTCCGGGCTTGACGCGAATCATCGAGTTCATCTGCCTTCTGCCGCTGACGGTCCCGGCGATCGCGCTGGTCGTCGGCATGGTGCCGCTATACCGGTGGCTCAAGATCAACGTGAGTGACTCGATCCTGATGCTCGCGTTCGCCTACCTGGTCCTGGTCCTCCCCTATACCTACCGCACGCTCGATGCCGGTCTGGCTTCCATCGACCTCAAGACACTGAGCGAAGCGGCTCGCAGTCTGGGGGCGGGATGGGGCACGGTGATGCTGCGGGTGGTTGTCCCGAACATGTCGGGCGCGATCCTGAACGCCTGCCTGCTCTCGGTCGCCCTGGTGCTCGGAGAGTTCACCTTCGCCAACTTGCTGCTCTACGAAAACCTGCAGGTCGCGCTCCTCTATGAGAGCTTCGTCAGCCCTGGCACGTCGATCGCCGTCGCGGTGGCGGCCCTCATGTTCGCGTTCGTCCTGCTGCTAATCCTGTCGTTCGTCGGCCGCCCACAGGCACGGATGGCGCGCGCCGAGGAGGCATGAGGTGAAAGGCGTGAACGGGGGTCGAGGCGCTGGCGTCGAGGTCCGCCTCGAGGACCTTCGCCGCAGTTACGCTGGCGCCACCGCCCTCAACGGGCTCAGTCTCACCCTCGCGCCGGGCGAGCTGGTCGCGCTGCTGGGGCCGTCGGGCTGCGGCAAGACCACCGCCCTTCGCCTGGTGGCGGGCCTGGAGGAGGCGAACAGTGGACGGGTCGTCTTCGGTGGCGAGGATGTCACTAATGTCCCGGCCAACAGGCGCGAAATCGGCATGGTGTTCCAGGCGTATTCGCTGTTCCCCCACATGACGGCGATGCAGAATGTGGCCTTCGGTCTGCAGCTGCACAAGGTCGGGGCGGCCGAGCGCCACAAACGGGCGGCTGAGACGCTGGAGCTGGTCGGGCTTTCGGCGCACGCCAACAAGTTCGCGCACCAGCTCTCGGGCGGTCAGCAGCAGCGAGTGGCGCTGGCGCGCGCGCTGGCCATCCAGCCCAAGGTCCTGCTGCTC
>DASQAY010000179.1:0-1931 GCA_035635515.1 Candidatus Eiseniibacteriota bacterium
CCCGCGCTGCCGCGTGCCGCCGCCGGGGTGGAACGGCCTGGATCCATCCGGCCATATAGAGGCGGCCGCTCAGCACGCTTCCCAGGGCGAAGATCACCGCCGAGGCCGCCAGCAGCAGCAGCATCCACTGACCGGCAGTCGCCCAGTCACCGCTCAGGACCGCGGCCGCGCTGCGCCCCGCCCAGCCCGATGGGAGCCACGACGAGCTGGCCGCGGGGACGTCGGGCAAGGACGGCGCCGCGCCGGGGTGGCGCGTGAACCCGGGATCGCGGAGCGCAGGATTGAGGAGAAAGTTGGCGAGGTTGATGCCGATGGCGAGCGCGATCCCAAACAGGGTGAGAACCTCACGTCCCCGGCCCACCGGGATAATGCGAACCAGCAGCAGACTCATCAGCGAGATGATCACGACGACGAAAATCGGGTAGAGAAGGAAGAGCATCGCGAAGGCCAACGGGATCAGCGGGTTCTGATTGACGATCGCGAGCAGCACGAGGGCGGGGCCCGTGAACAGCAGGCTGAGCACGAAGAGGCGGATGACCTGCACGACCATCCGGCTGGCCAGCACGCTTTCCACCGAGCGCGGTGCGGCGAGCAGCATCTCGAGGTCCGGATTGAGCAGCAGGGCGTTGAGGCTGAACACCAGGCTGCTGAAGACCAGCACGCCGGTATAGGCAAGGAACGCCAGGCTCAGCAGGTGCAGGGTGTCGACCTGTATCGGCACCCGGTGGGAGGCCTGTACGCCGAGCCAGGTAATGAACCCCTCCCACGACCAGGCGAGCAGGATCACGGCCGCACCGGCGATGGTGCCCGCGATCCGTCCCGCCTGGCGGCTGCGGATCGTCTGGTTGATGAACATCTGCAACTGGACACGCCAGAGCAGCAGGCCAAGCTCGAGGCCCTCCCACGCGCCCACGCCGGGTCTAGCCTTCGAGGCCACGCAACACCGCGCTGACGTCGTCCTCGCGGCTGCCGGTCAGCTCGAGGAAGATCTGCTCCAGCGACTGCCCGTCCTGCCCCACCATGTGCCGGAGGTCTTGCAGGCTCCCCATCGCCACCAGCCGGCCGTGGTTGATGATGGCCAGCCGGGTGCACATCCGCTCGGCAATTTCCAGGATGTGGGTGGAAAAGAAGACGGTCTTCCCCTCACGGCAGAAGTCCTGCAGGATGTCTTTCATCTGTCGGGCGCTCTGGGGATCGAGGCCGACGGTCGGCTCATCCAGGAAGAGGACCTGCGGGTCGTGCAGCAGCGCCGCCGCCAGCGAGACCTTTTGTCGCATGCCGCGCGAATAGCCCGAGAGGAAGTCGTCGCCGCGCTCCTGGAGGTCGAACAACTTGAGCAGCGCCGCGATCCGCCGATCACGAAGCCGCCGCTCGACGTGGTAGAGATCGCCGGAGAATTCGAGGAACTCCTGGGCGCTGAGCTTGTCGTAGAGGGTGGCGGCATCCGGCACGTAGCCGATCAGCGCCTTGGCCTTCTCCGGCTCGGTTGTGATATCGATCCCGGCCACCCGGGCGCTGCCGCTGCTCGGTCGCAGCAGGCCGACGAGCATCTTGATGGTGGTGGTCTTGCCGGCGCCGTTGGGGCCGAGGAAGCCGAACAGCTCCCCGGCGCCCACCTCCAGGTCCAGGTCTTCCACCGCCGTGAGGCTGCCATAGCGCTTGGTCAGGAGGCGGGTGGACAGCACCGTGCCCAGTGTACCGATGGATCGCCAAAACCGGGCCTAGAATGGGCCTCTTGGCGGGCCTCCGGCTCGAATACAATCCGAATTCAGAGGGTTGCCTTGGCGTCGCGACAGGTTTTCCGCCGTTACAGCGTTGTTGCCTTGAAGGTCGAGCCATGCCTTCAAAGGCCGGACAGCATTGATGGAGGTAGAACCGCAGGAAGGGGAGCTCGGTGCCCTGGTCAGCAGTCCGGAGTTCGCCCGGATGGT
>DASQAY010000180.1:0-5510 GCA_035635515.1 Candidatus Eiseniibacteriota bacterium
GAGGTCGACGTCGTCGCAGCCCACCAGCGCCAGGTCGCGCCCCACCACCACGTCGGTCTGGTGGATCCCTTCGAGCACCCCGGTGAGCAGCCGATTGCTGCCGGCAATGATGGCGGTGGGCCGATTTCGGCCGCTCAGCAGCTCGACGGCCTGCTCCCTCCCGAACTCGGGTCGCAGCGATCCAATGCGGATCAGGTCCGCCGGCGGCTTCAGGCCGGCCGCCTCAAAGGCGGCCCGGAACCCCCGCACGCGTTCGCGCGCCGGCTTGAGTTGCTCGGGGCCAGAGATCAGCGCCACGGAGGTGTGACCACGCTGGATGAGGTGGGCCGTCGCGTCCTGCATCCCGGCGGCGTGGTCCCCGTACACACTGCTCACCCGCGAATGTGGCGGTGTATCCCGGTCGAGCACGACGAACGGCACGGTGGGATCGAGGAGGGCTCGAGCCACCTCGGGGGAGCTGGTCTCGGCCGTCGACAGGATGATGCCGTCGACCCTACGGCGCAGAAAGAGGTGCAGGTGCTTGGCGTCCAGCTCCGGGTCGCCCTCCGAATTGGTCAGCATCACGGCGTAGCCGTTGCTGCGCGCATGGTCCTCGGCGCCGCGGATCATATCGGCGAACACCGGGTTGGAGATGTCGCCGATCAAAAACCCGAGCGTGTGGGTGACCCCCCGGCGCAGGCTCTGGGCGATGAAGTGCGGTTCGTAGCCGAGCGTCGCCGTGGCCTTGAGCACGCGCTGCTTCATGGTCCGGCTGACATCGGGATGCTCGGTCAGGACTCGCGACACCGAGGAAAGCGAGACGCGCGCCCTCCTGGCCACGTCGCGGATAGTCACCGGCTCGCTCGACGTCAGTAGCTCGGGAATGGCTGGCACTCGTTTCATCTTGACCCCTCCGGCGGCGTCCCCACGCCGCGTCGATTATAGGCTCCTGAAACCATTCCCGGTAACGTTTTTGCCGATTCCCGGGAATCCCCGCCAGCCCGCTACGCGGGCTCCGGGATCGAGCCGGGCAGCCCAAACGCCCCGGCCGCCGCCAGCCGCTTGATCTCCTCGGTGGTGTAGCCAAGCGCCTGGAGGATCGGCCCGCGATCCGCATCCAGGCGCGGTCCCGCGCGGTAGGCGGGCTCAAAGTCGCTGATGGCGAATGGCAGGCCGATACTGGAGACCTGACCAAAGGTGGGATGCGGGTAGCTGGCCAGCATATGCCGATCGGCCAGCTCGTCGCGATCGAGGACACTGCTGAGCGGCCGGACCGGCGCGATGGGCACCCGACCGCTCAGGAGCGAGAGCCACGCCGCGGTTGGCCGCTCGCGGAACCGCTTGCTGAGGAGCTCGGTCAGGGGCTGGCGGTTGCGCCGGCGATCCTCGAACGAGGCAAACCGGGCGTCCGCCGGCAGCTCCAGCGCGGCCCACAGGGCCCGGAAGAACTTTTCCTTTGCACACGCCACCGCGATATGGCCATCCGCCGTGGCGAAGAACTGGAAGGGCACGATACTCGGATGCGCGGAATCGGGGAGCCGCTCGGTGGCCACACCCTGGGACAGGTACCAGGTGGCCGGGTAGGTCAGCATGCTGAGGGCGGCATCGTAGAGGCTGGTATCAATGTCGCGGCCCTTTCCCGTCCGCTGCGCGTCGAACACGCCGACCATGAGCGCGAGGGCGGCCATCAGCCCGGCCGAATAGTCCACCAGGGACAGCCCGCTTTTCACCGGCGGCCCGCCGGGGTCGCCGGTCAGCGCCGCCCAGCCCGCTTCCGCCTGGACCAGGGCGTCGTAGCCAGGGGCCGACTGGCGTGGACCTTCGCGACCATAGGCGGACAGGGACACGCACACGATGGCCGGGTTGACGTGGCGGAGCGCCTCGTAGGTCAGGCCCAGGCGCTGGGGCATGTCCCCTCGCAGGTTGGTGAACAGCCCCTGGGACGTCGCCACCAACCGAGCCAGCACGCCCTGCCCCGCCTCATTGGTGAGGTCGAGGGCCATGCTGCGCTTGCCCCGGTTGAAAGTCTCGAAGTACAGGCTGTCGGTCCCCGCCTGGCCGGGCGGCACGTAGCGACCGATGTCGCCGCCGGCGCCCGGATCCTCGATCTTGATCACCTCGGCCCCCAGGTCGGCCAGGAAGAGCGTCCCAAACGGCCCGGCGCCGAATTGTTCGACGGCGATGATGCGCACGCCGTGCAGCGGGGCACCATCAACCGCGGCCATGGCTCAGCCCCATAGTAGTATTCTGCTGGAAACGTATTCAGCCGCCAGCCAGCCGCGCCGGAGGAGGAGGGCGTCATGCGCGTCGAAACTGTCGAGGCCATCCCGGTCAGCTACCCCGAACCGAACGATTTCAACGCGCTCCGCCACCTGTGCCTGGTCAAGCTGACCGCCGACGACGGCCAGGTTGGCTGGGGCGAGTCGATCACCCAGTTCCCAGAGGCCTCCTGGGCGACCAAGGCGATTATCGAGGGCTTCGCGCCCCTGATCATCGGGAAAGATCCGGTGCAGACCGAAACCCACTGGCTTGCCATGAAAAACCAGGCCTGGTGGTACGGCTACAACGGCGGCATTGCCTCCTATGCGGTGAGCGCCATCGATATCGCGCTCTGGGACCTTAAAGGGAAGGCGCTCAACCGCAGCGTGCTCGATCTTCTGGGTGGGCCGGTCCACGACCGCCTGCCCGCAATCGCGTCGAGTCACGCCCACTATGAGGAGATCCCAAAGATGGCCGAGGAGATCGCCGGCTGGATCGCCTCGGGCTTGCAGGGGGCGAAGGTCGGCTTCGGCAAGCGCGGCAACGCCCGGCTGGGGTACGAGCACGATCGTGACATCGCCTTCGTGAAGGCCGTCCGGGAGGCGATCGGGCCTGGGTTGCCGATCATGATCGACCTCGGCATTGCCATCAAATGGGACGTCACGACGGCCGTGGAACGGACCCTTGCCATGGAGGAGTACGGCATCGCCTGGATCGAGGAGCCGCTCGGCGCGTGGGACCCCAATGGATACGCGACCTTGCGCGCCAAGACCACGACCCGAATGGCGTACGGCGAGAAGGAGTGGAATCTCGAAGGCTACCAGCGAATCCTGGACACGGGCACTGTCGACGTGGTGGGGGTGGATCCCGGCCGCGCCGAGGGAATCACCGGCTTCAAGAAGGTAGCCGAGCGGGTCGAAGCCCATCGACGGCAGGCCAACGCCCATGCCTGGTCATCGGCGATCGTGAGTGCCGCCAGCCTGGCGATCTCGTTCAGCACCTCCGCCTGCAAGGTCTTCGAGTTCAAGCCGCTGCGCAATCCGATGCAACACGAGCTCGTCAAAAAGCCGTTCGAATGGAAGGACGGGTGGGTTCTTCCGCCGGCGGGCGCCGGTCTTGGCATCGAGGTGATCGAGGAGGTCGTGGATCGGTACCGCAGCGAGCGCGTGCTGCAGAAGGTCTAGTGTCCCGGATCGGAGGTTCATTGAGAAAGTCGCGGCCTCGGCGGCCGGTGCCAAGGCAGGGGTGGCGGAACAAGGAGCCTATCCGTCGATAGGTGACGACTTCCGCCGGGCCCCCTAACGCCGGCATCAGCGCCGCAGGCGCCCGGCCGCCCAGGCCGATGAATTTCCAACGAATTTCTGATCCGGGACACTAACCGGAATCGAACGTCGCTAGCCGTCAGTACATCAAGAAGCCACCACTGATGTTGATGGTGGCCCCGGTGATGAACCGGGCGTGGTCGCTGGCCAGGAAGACGACGGTGCCCGCAATCTCCTCGGGCTCCGCTATCCGGCCGAGCGGGGTGGCCTTGGTCATCGACTCGAGCACGGCGGGGTCGAGCCCGTCCATCAGCATGGGGGTGCGCGCCTGGCCTGGGGAGACCGCGTTGACGGTAACCTGGTGCGGCCCGTAGGTGCGAGCCAGGCCGCGCGTCATCGAGGTGATTCCCCCCTTGGACGCGGCGTAGACCACCGAGCCACCGAAGCCCCCGGTCCACCACCCCTGCGAGGTGAAGGTGATGATGCGGCCGCCTTGACCCTGCTCGACCATGGCTCGGGCTGCCGCCCGGCAGAGGAAAAAGGCCGCCTTCAGATTGGTGTCCATCTGAAAGTCCCAATCGTCCTCGGTCACCTCATCCACGCTCTTGCGCCGCCTCAGCACCGCCGCCAGATGGGCCAGCACGTAGAGCGAACCGAGCTCATCGCGGGCGCGCCGAATCAGAGCTTCGTGCGCCGCGAAACGGGTCAGGTCGGCGGCCACGGCCACGTGACCGCCACCAACCAGCTCCGGCAGAACGCCGTCGGCCGCCTCCTGCTCCCGGTCGACCAGCATGACCCGGGCGCCGGTGGTGGAGAAGGCCTTGGCGACCTCCCTGCCGATGCCGCCGGCGGCTCCGGTCACCATGACGCCTTTGCCTTCGAGCCCGGCCCCGACGCTCCACGTCATTACTGATTCCCTCGTTCCGCGGGCGGGGGAATGATCGTCCGCTCGGTGACGAAGTACACCTGGTTGCCGCCCAGGAACTTCGGGCGGTCCTGGCCGAGGAGACTCTTGACTGGCTCGGCTGCGAAGGCCGCCCGGGCGTCGTCGACGCTATCGAACCACAGCTCGCCGATGCCGTCCCACTCGCGATCGGGTCCGGCTTCGACAACGGGGTTGAATCGGAGCCCTCGCAAATTCCTGATCTGGCGGACGATCTCCATGTGCGGCCCCATCCAGTGGGCCTGAAAGTCCTCCACCGACATCCCCTCCTTGCGTTTGACCAGGCTGACCCGCTTGATCACTGCACACCTCCAGCCGCGGACGTCATCGAGCGGTGTGGCCGCCATCCACGTTGAGCACATGGCCGGTGACCATGGCCGAGGCCGACGAGGCGAGGAACACGGCCGCGCCGACGATGTCCGGGCCCTCGCCCAGGCGACCCAGGGGAATGTTGCCCAGGAAGTAATCGAGGACGGCTGGGTTTTTCTCGATGGCCGTCGCCACCAGGGGTGTTCGGAAATGCGTCGGCGCGATGGCGTTGATCCGGATCCCGTACTTCGCCCACTCGATCGCCAGGCAGCGCGTCAGCGCGATCACCCCGCCCTTGCTGGCCGCATAGTTGGCGTTCCCGGTGGTCAGGCCCACCTGGCCCGCGACGGAGGCCATGTTGATGATGCTCCCCGGCCCCTTCCGCTCGATCATGTGCTTGCCCACGGCCTGGTCGAACAGAAAGACGCCGCGCAGGTTGATCGCGATCACGCGATCCCATTGGCTCATGGTCATCGTCTCGGCGGGACTTCGATCGCCGATGCCGGCGTTGGCGACCAGGACGTCGATCTTGCCGTACGTGTCCAGGGCCTTCTTCACTGTGGCCTTGGCCTGGTCTTCCTGCGAGACGTCGCACTGGACCGGGATCGCCCCACCGCCCGACCGGCCGATGCCGTCCGCCACCCGGCGAGCCGCCTCCAGGTCGATGTCCACCACACAAACGGTGGCGCCGTAGGCGGCCAGGCCTTCGGAGATCGCCTGGCCGAGTCCCTGGCCGCCCCCGGTCACAATAGCCACGG
>DASQAY010000181.1:0-11047 GCA_035635515.1 Candidatus Eiseniibacteriota bacterium
GTCGACTTGTTGGCCGAGGCGAACCCGCCCTTGGTCGCCCAGATCTGGGCAGCCTCGGGGCTGGCGAGGTATTTCACCAGCTCTGCCCCGGCCGGATTGTCCGTCATGCGAACCACCACGTCCCCTCCGCCCATTACCGACGGCGGCGAGCCGTTCACATCGGGGAAGGGGAAGAAGTTGAAATCGGTGCCGGGCGCTAGGTGTGAAGTCGAGATCAGAACGCCCTCGACGAAATCCCCCTCGTAGACGATCGCGGCCTTGGGAGGATTGCCGGCGATGTTCGCGACAGACGTTGGGAAGTCGGTCTGCAGCGCGCCCGATCGTCCGCCGGGGATGAACTGGTCCTGGAAGAGCGCGGCCAGCACCCGCAGGGTCGCCTTGACGGTGTCGTCCGTCCATTTGATCGTGTGCTTGGTCAACCCGTCGTACTTGTCGGGTCCGGCCAGCCGCAGATAGACGTTTTCGAACCAGTCGCTGAGCGTCCAGCCATCAGCGCCGCCAATCGAGAGGGGCTTCACGCCCGAGGCAGCGAGCGTGGTGATGACTTTCGTGGTGTCCTCGATGGTCTTGGGCGGCGTCACGCCGGCCTGGGTGAAGGCCTTGACGTTGTACCACACGGTCGACTTGTTGGCCGCCTTGTAAAAGAGGCCGTAGAACTTGCCGTTCACCGTCCCCAGGTCTTTCCAGACGGGGGCGTAGTTCTGGCTGATCAGAGTGGCCGTGGCACTGTCCAGCTCCTTGAGGGAGCCTTTCACCGCCAGGTCATGCAGCAGGCCCGGCTGCGGCAGGACGGCGACGTCGGGTGGGCTGTTGGACGCAATCCGTGACCCGAGTACCGTTCCGATCTTATCGCCGGTCGAGGTGAAAGTCGCACTGGCGCCGGTCTTGTCGTTAAAGGCGGCGAGCACGGCTTCAAAGTTCTTCTGCTCGTCCTTCGACCAAACGGCCGCCACCTCCACCTTCTTGCCCGCCAGCGGCTTGCCGCTGGGCGTCGTGCTGCCGGTTCCGCACGCCGTGAGTACGAGGGCGCCGCCCAGCGTAAGAACCAGCGCGCGGAGCGCGCTCCTTCCCTTCATCCTTGCTTCCTCCTCAAGGTGAGCCTCGGGGGAGGCCCCTTTGAAACCATGAGCTTATTCCTCTCCCAATCGGGAGGTCAATCGGCGGGCGGGATGACGGCACCCGACCGAGCGGACGGCCGCCCGGTCAAGATGGGAAGCGCTTCCCGTACGTATTCGGCACCCGAGCCGACCGTCCAGATGGTGGCGACGAGGAGACTCCAGATCGGGATGGAATAGGGACCGTAGTGGTGGAGTAGCGCGGTGTCCACCACGCCCCAGCGGCTGGACAGCACGCCGCCCCGCATCGCGTCGCCGGCCAGCAACACCAGCAGCAGGGCGCCGATGGTGATGGCGGCCTTGGCCTTGCCCCACCCACCGGCCGGGATGACGATGCCGAGCGCGGCGGCATAGCTGCGTAGCCCGGTAACCAGGAATTCGCGGGCAATGATCACGGCGGCCATCCAGGCTGGCACCGCGTGGACCGAAACCAGAGCGATCAGCAGGACCGCCACCATGATCTTGTCGGCGGTGGTGTCCAGGTACACGCCCAGCGGCGAGACCTGGCCGCGACGGCGAGCGATCTCGCCGTCGGCCGTGTCACTGAGGGAGGCGAGCACGAACACCGCCAGCGCCAGCGTGAACCCGTACCGGTCGGGCCAGGCAATCAAGACGTACAGGATCGGGGCGGCCACGATCCGGGAGAAACTCAGAAGGTTCGGGACCGACCAGAGCGGCATGGCCCGCGTCTATCCCTTGAGGGCGACCTGGTAGTCGACGGGCCGCTCAGCTCCCCTCCAGGTGATGGTGTGGCGCGCCGGCTCGGTGCGGGCCACCACCCGGCCGGCCTTGAGCACGAGCCGGCGCGGCGCCACCAGCCGGATGGCATCCATCTCGGTGGGCGCCTCGAACAGGACCAGGTCGGCGCGGCAGCCGGGCGCCAGCCCGTAGTCCGCCAGGCCAAGGGTGAGAGCCGCGTTGACGGTGATCATGTCAATCAGGGTGCGGATTTCTTCGTACCCGGACATCTGACCGTAGTGGGCCAGCACAAACGCCGCCTGCAGCGGATCGCCGTACCCCAGCGGATACCAGGGATCCATCACGGAGTCGTGGCCCAGGCACACGTTCACCCCAGCTGCCAGCAGCTCCTTGACCCGGGTATGGCCACGCCGGATCGGGTAGTGGTCAAACCGCCCCTGCAGCACCGCGTTGTCCAGCGGGTTGGTCACCATGTGCAGGCCGGCCCGCCGCACGTTGCTGATCAGCCGGCCGGCGTAGGCATTGTTGTAGGAATGCATGGCGGTGGTATGGCTGGCGGTGACCCGCCCGTTCAACTTCAGCCTGATGGTCTCCGCCACCATCACCTCGAGGAACCGGGAATGGTCGTCATCGGTCTCGTCGCAATGGATGTCAACCGCTTTGCCGTGCTCGGCGGCCAGCTCCATCGCGAACTTCACCGATCGTTCGCCGTAGTCGCGGGTGAGCTCGAAGTGGGGGATGGCGCCGACGACATCCGCCCCCAAGGTGACGGCCTGGCGCATCAGGGCCTCGCCGTCTGGAAAGGACAGAATCCCTTGCTGCGGGAACGCGACCAGCTGCAGGGTGACCAGGTCCTTGACCTCGGCGCGCAGCTCGATCAACGCTCGGAGAGCCGTGAGCTGGGGGTCGCACACGTCGACGTGGCTGCGCACGAACAGCACTCCGTTCGCCACCTGCCAGCGCAACACCTCCTCGGCCCGAGCTTTGACATCCGCGACCGTCAGGTCCTTCACGCGCTCGCCCCAGATGGCGATCCCTTCGAAGAGCGACCCGGTCAGGTTGTGCCGCGGCTGGCCCACCGTGAGCACGGCGTCCAGGTGGATATGGGGCTCGACCAGCGCCGGGGTGAGCAGCGCCCCGTTTGCCTCGATCGTTTCCTTTGGCTCCTCGGCCGCCGCCGCGACGATGCGGCCGTCGCGAATGGCCACATCCGCGAGGCTCCTCGCCCGCGGCAATCGAGCCCGGCGGATCAGGAGATCAATCACAGCCGCTAGAATCTTGCCAGAACACGAATGGGTATGAAGGACCTCGCCGATCGCCCGGTCCCCGTTCGCGAGGGCCAGTACGGTTCCCGCGTCGTCGCCGTGGAACCGGGTGGAATTGTGTACATCCCCGAGGGAGAGCGCCACGGCCACCCGTTAGACCTCTTCTGGACCTGGATGTCTCCCAACCTGGAGTTCGCCACGGTGTTCGTGGGCGTGCTTCCTATCGCCTTCTTCGGCATGGGGTTCGTCGACGGGGCCCTCGCCATCATCCTGGGCACCGCGCTGGGCTCGCTCACGCATGCCATCCTCTCGAGTTGGGGGCCGAAGTTCGGTGTGCCCCAGATGGTCCAGAGCCGAGGCGCCTTCGGGTTCCTCGGCAATATCCTTCCGGCTGGACTGAACGCCTTCACCGCCAACGTCGGCTGGTTCATCGTCAACAGTGTGAGCGGCTCGTTCGCCCTGCAGACGCTGGCAGGCCCCCGCCTGCTCAACTGGTTCAACCTGCCGTTCTGGCTGGCCTTTCTGATCATCGTCGTGGCGCAGGTCGCCGTCGCGTTCATCGGGCACAACATGGTCCACCAGTTCGAGAAGTTCGCCTTCCCCTACTTGCTGGTGGTCTTCGGACTGGCCTCTATCTGGATCTTGTCACAGGGTAACCTGACCCAGGGCATCAATCCCAAGGTGCAGGGGGCGTTGGGCGAGACGGGCGCGTTTACTCTCACCTTCACCGCCGCCTTCGGCTACGCGGCGGGCTGGAACCCTTACGCCTCTGACTACACCCGGTACTTCCCGCGCAACGCCAACCGGCTGCGGGTCGCGCTCGCTGCCGGGCTGGGCGTGTTCGTCTCGTGTGCGGTGCTGGAGTTGGTGGGGGCGGCTCTGGTTACCGTCGCGGGCACCCAGTGGGGAGCTACGGAGAGTCCCACGGCTCAGTTCATCAAGCCGCTGCCCCAGTTGCTCGCCGGCGCCCTCATGCTCGGGATCGCGCTGGGAGCTGTCGCGGC
The DNA here is from genome assembly GCA_035635515.1 of Candidatus Eiseniibacteriota bacterium. Lineage (GTDB taxonomy): Bacteria > Chloroflexota > Dormibacteria > CF-121 > CF-121 > CF-121. The sequence continues at coordinate 4,084 of DASQAY010000181.1, forward strand.
CAACGTGATCAACATCTACAGCGGCGCCATGTCCTTTCTCAGCCTGGGCATTCGGGAGCTCGGGTTCACGCTCCGGCAGCGGCGCGCGATCGTGGCGGTAGCGACCGGCGTCATCGGCTTTGCAGTTGGGGTGCTCGGCCAATCCAACGTGGCCCCGGGCAGCAAGTATGAGTTTTTCCTGCTCCTGATCAGCTACTGGATCGCCCCCTGGCTGGCCGTCGTCTTCGTCGACTACTGGCGTCGCCGCGGCGATTATGGAGACGAGCGCATCTTCTACGACACTCACCATCGGCCCTGGAAAGGCTTCATCGCCATGCTCGTGGCGATCGTGGTGTCTCTCCCCTTTTGGAACAACCCGCTGTATACGGGGTGGGTGCCGCAAACCTGGCCGCAGGTCGGTGACCTGACCTTCGTCGTCGGTTTTGTCGTGGCTGCCGTCGTCTATGCCATCCTGACCCGGACCGCCGGCCGGGCTCCGGCAGTCGTCCGCTGAGCTCCACCGCACCCAACCGGTTCCGCCTGGGACGCGAGTTGGTGAGCGCTGACGCGATCCAGCAACGCGTTCGCGAGATGGCCGCCGAGATCTCGCACGACTACCAGGAGCTCGACACACCCCTCATCCTTCTCTCCGTGCTGAAAGGATCGGTCAGCTTCGCCACCGACCTCAGCCGGAGTCTCACCATCCCGGTCAACTTCGACTACGTCGCCTGCAGCAGCTATGGGCAGGGAACCGTGACCAGCGGCCACGTGCAGCTGCTGAAGGACCTCAGCATGGACGTCGCCGGACGCCACGTGCTGATGGTCGAAGACATCATCGATACCGGTCTGACCACCTCATTCCTGTTCGAGCACGTCCAGCGACACGCCCCCGCATCGGTCAAGCTCTGCGTCCTGCTCAACAAGCAGGAGCGGCGGGTGAAGCCGGTGCCGATCGGGTACAAGGGCTTCGATATCCCCAACGAGTTCGTGGTCGGCTATGGCCTGGATTTCAACGAGCTGTATCGCAACCTGACGGCCGTCCACGTTCTCGAACACGGTTAGTACCTAAAGCGGGACTTCGACCGGCGCCGCGGCACCCACCGGGCGCCGCTCGCGGAGTTCGCTGAAGAACAGCGCGCCCAGGATCAGCGCGGCCCCCACCACCTGGACGGGGCGGAAGCGCTCACCGACCAGGAGGAACGCGAAGAAGACCGTGAAGGCGGGCTCCGTGGTCAGAATTAGCGCCGTGCGGCTGGCCGGCAGGCGCTGCTGAGCGTAGGTCTGCACCCAGAAGGCGATGGCCGACGCGAAGACACCGGTGATGACTAGCGCCGGCCAGACGGACCTGGGGACTGGGATCACCACCGCTCCGGTGGCGACGGCGCCGGCCGTGAGGAAGACGCCGGCTGCCGTCATCTGCCAGGCAGCCAGGACCAGCGGGCCGGCGGACGCGTATCGGCTGAGCAGCGTGATGTGAAAGGCAAACCCAACCGATCCGAGCAGGACCAACAGATCCCCCTGGTGGAGGCCGGTCGGCGCTCCGCCCGTTAGGAGGGCCGTTCCGGCAAATGCGGTGGCGGCCGCCAACCAGGTCACTGGGCCGGTCGCCACGCCGAAAAACAGCCGATCCAGGATGGGAGTGAAGACCACGAACAGCCCGGTAATCAGACCGGTGTTGGCGACGGAGGTACCCCGCAGCCCCATGGTTTGGAACAGGTAAGACAGAGCCAGCACCAGGCCAATTGAAAGCCCGATCCCGGCCCGGCGAATTCGAAGCCGGAGGGCGGCCACGATGAGCCAGAGCACCAGGGCAGCCAGGGCAAAGCGAACGCCGAGGAAGGAGAAGATCGGGTAGTGCCCGATGGCATCCTTGACCACGACGAAGGTCCAGCCCCAGATGGCCGTGACCCCCACCAGGAGCACCGTGGGAATCACTCGCGGTCCTGGGGCGGGAGGCATTGCGGGCTAGGATACCCGCGCCGGTGGGCGCTAGGGTCTAGGAGGCTTGACGGCTAGCGCCGAGGGTCGCCGGCCGGTCCCGCTGGGTGAGGGCGCTCGACACCACCTCGGCCAGCCGCTTCGGGAGCGTCAGTGCCTTGATGATGTAGCCGGACGTGCCCAGCTCTTCGGCTGCCGTCATGAGATCCGGATTCTCGTCCTCGGTGATCACCACCACCGGCGTCCCCCGCGTGTCGTCCTGGGCCCGAAGCCGGGCCAGCAGATCGAGACCGTCCATCCCGGGTAGGTGGAGATCGAGGAGGATCAGGTCAGGGAGGAGGCTGTTGGCCAGCGCCAGCCCCACATCGCCAGTTCGCGCCACGGCGACCCGGTATCCCTCCAGTTGCAGCTTCAACTGGTACAGATCGGCGATGTCCGGGTGATCTTCGATCAGAAGGACGCGTGCTGCCAGGACCATTTGCCTCCCCTCCGGGGCGCACTCCCACCGTACCAGTGCCCGGCGAATAAGCAAGAGCCGGGTTTCGAAGCTAAGGGCGTACAGCCGTACTCATCATTCCTGAGTGCGGTTGCAGTGGTTGCTCCTAGTGGCTGCAGTGCTTGGCGGTGCCGGCGTCTTCGCCGGTATCGCGGGGGTAGCGCGCGCCCGACGTGCTATTCAGCACGGCGGCGAGCGGTGTCAACGCACAGGAGCGAGTCGTGGCGAGCGAGCCTTGACACCGCGAGAGCACGCGCGTAGGGGGGACTCCCCCTAGGTTTTCTGTGCTCCAAGGACCGTTGCTAGTGGCTGCAGTGCTTGGCGGTGCCGGCGTCTTCGCCGGTGTCGAAGGAACTCCCGCACGAACAGCTCGAGACAGCGTTCGGGTTGTGGACGGTGAAGCCGCCGCCCATCAAGCTGTCGACAAAGTCGATCTCGGCGCCCTTGATGTACTGGGCACTGACCTGGTCGACGAACAGCCGGACGCCGTTGTGCTCGGTCACAATGTCGCCATCCTGGGTCTGGTCCTCGAAGCCCATGCCATACGACATTCCCGAGCAGCCGCCGGGCTGCACGAAGACACGCAGGCCGAGCTGCGCCTGGCCCTGCTTGGCCAGGATGTCCCGGAGCTGGGTGGCGGCCGCGTCGGTCATCGAAACGAGCGGGGTCTGGGTATCGATCATTTCCTGGGCCATGTGTGCATCCAGTATAACGGGCCGCCGGCTAGGGAAATTGCTGCCCGCGTAGCGGGCGCGTCGCATGCCGGTGTCCTTGGCGGCCCCACCGCAGGGCCACGACCGCATCCGCGCAGACGGCCAGCAACTCCCCGCCGGCTCTCCCGGCCGGGAGCTTCAGTTCACCAACCGAGCGCTCGCCTCGGTCCTGGACCCGCCGGACACCTTCGACAAAGACCTGCTCGCCCTTCCAGGTGACGACCGGCCGCTGGTCCGGCTGGCCGGCCCGGACGGTACGGTCGACGACGGCAAACGGCTGCTCCAGGTCCAGCTGGGTAGCCCGCACCGGGGGGTCGTACGACCCGGCGTCGAGATCCGGCAGGCGTCCATGCGTATCGCCAGCTGCCAGACGGATCAGGGTGGCGTCCAGGGCTTCCAGCCCGGCCGCCACCAGCCGCTTGCACAGCGTGCCGGCGGTGTCGGTGGGCAGAATGGGCACCGTCTGCTGCTCCAGGATCGGGCCGGCATCGATGCGCTCGACGGCCCAATGCAGGGTGATTCCAGACTCCCGGTCTCCCTGGGCGATGGCCCAGTAGATCGGCTCCGGCCCACGGTGGCGCGGGAGCACAGACGGATGGATGTTCAACCAGCCGAGCCGCGGGATGGCGAGCAGGTCGGGACGCACGATCTGGTCGAAGCTGGCCATGATCACCAGGTCGGGCGCGTATTCCCGGAGGCAGCCGATGAAGGGCTCGGCGTTGATATCGGCCGCCACTTCGACCGGGCGGCCCAGGTGCCCGGCGATGCGCCCGATCAAATCGGGCTTGGGATGGGTGCGTTGCCAGCGCGTGCTCGCCACGGCCGCCACCACGTTGGCGTCCTCCTGGAGCAGGTGCAGCAGGAAGGCGGTGCCGTAATCCGACGGGATGCCGCAGAAGACAATCCGCAGCCCGTGTCCGGCCCGGGGTCGGCTCACCGACGGGTGGCGCGGCACCGCCTCGTAGTCGATCGGCACCATGGAGAACGCCGGCTTGGCCCAGATGAAATCCCGCAGGCCCTTCAGCCAGGGATCATCAAGCGTCGACTCCTGAGCGGAGATCACCCGGTGAACCGGTGCTCGATAAGCCGCGGCGCGGTGCCCTCGTCCCCGTAGGCCCAGCCCAGCAGATCCATCACGTGCACCACCGGGATGTCATGCCCGGCTCGCTGCAACCCCATGGCGATCTGCATGATGCAACCGGGATTGGCCGAGACCACCACCTCGGCGCCCGATTCCACGATGTTGGTGACCTTCCAGGCCAGGGCGGAATCGGCGATCTCGGGATGGGTCAGGTTGTACACGCCAGCCGAGCCGCAGCACCAGTCGGCTTCTTTCATCTCCACCAGCTCTACGCCCGGGATGCCCGCCAGCATCTGGCGTGGTTGCTGGGAGATGCGCTGGCCGTGCAGCAAATGGCAAGGATCCTGGTAGACGACGCGGAGGCGGAGGCCGCGCCGCGGTGCCCGCAGCGGGGCCAGCGAGGCCAGGAACTCGGACGCATCGCGGACGGTGCGCGAGAATGCCTCGCCCGCCGGCCGCCGGATCGGATCGGCCCGCAGCTGCAGGTCGTACTCCTTCATGTTGGAGGCGCAGCCGGCGGCATTCACCACCACGGCCTCGACGCCGGCGCGTTGAAAGACGTCGAGGGTCTGGGCGGCCAGCCTGGCGGCGGTAGCGGCCTCCCCCGCATGCGAGGCCAGCGCCCCGCAGCACAGCTGGTCCCGCGGGATCACCACCTCGCAGCCGTTCGCCGCCAGCGCCAGCGCCGTGCGGCGGTTGGTCGATCGAAACAGCTGGTCCTGGATGCAGCCGGCGAGGAGTCCCACCCGTGCCCGGCGCGTTCCCTGGGCGGGCATGACCTCCGGCAGCGCATTGCGCAGAGGACCGCGGTCGACCGGCGGTGGAAAGGCGGCAAACTTGCCCAGTGGCAGCACCCGCCAGAGACCGGTGCGGCGCAGCAGCGCCGGGATGCGCAGCGCCTGCGTAGTGCGGAACGCCACCCCGGCCGCGGCCAGGCGACCCCGGTGCGGCAGCAGCCCGTTGAGCAGGAGCGCGCGTACCAGCCGGTCCGGCCGATTCTGGGGCGGCGTATGGGCCCGCGCCATTTCCATGACCGCCCCAAACTGCACACCCGAGGGGCAGGCCGTCTCACAGGCTCGGCAGTTGAAGCACTGGTAGATGTGGGTCTGAAATCGCGGGTCGTCGAACGCCACCAGGCCAAGATTCGCCTCTTTGATCTGCCACACCCGTCCCCGCGGGCTGTCGCCTTCGTGACGCAGGATCCGGAAGGTCGGACACTTGGGGAGGCACAAACCGCAATGGATGCAGGCGCGCACCAGGGCCATGTCGATGTCGGTCACGGCGTCGGGGACCCCTGCCTGCTGCACGTGGTGCTGGAAGTCCAGGGTGGCCAGCGGACGGTCCATCAGATGTCACCCACGAACCGACCGGGATTCAGGATGCCCCGCGGATCGAGGCTGGCCTTGAGGCCCCGCATCAAGCCGAATCCGGTGGGAGGCGGTCCCCAGACATTCAGCGACGGTTTCTGGGCCGCCGGTGCCCGCTCCACGACGACGGAGCCTCCCGGGCCCAGCGCTTCGCGCAACCGCTTAACGACCGGCTCGGCCATGCCGGGCAGCGGTCGAACGTGGACCACCCCGACACCCGGTTGGGCCATCACGCTCGCATCCGTCCCGATGGCGTCGACCAGCCGCGGAACGCCGGTCAGGCTGGTTGCGGCCCGCAGGACAACCGCGGGGAGCGGCGCGGCTGGCCAGCCACGGGCGGCGTCCCAGAACCCTGGGGCCAGCTCCTCGACCTGGCCACCAGCCTCCTTGACGGCAGCGGTCACCCGGTCGCGCCCCGCGGCGACTTCGGCCTGATACCCTTCCAGCCGGGCGGCCATCACCCATGGCCAGAGCGCGGTCACGCCACACTGCCCCAGTGCTTCCCGGTTCAGCACCGCCATGGCCGCCGGCAGCAGATAGCCGAGCGCCAGCCCATGCCCGCAGCGCAAGGCGGCCGCCGGCGTATCGAACCGAGCTATCAGATCGGCGCTGGCCTCGGGCACGGTCTGTACCTTGAAGTTGACTTCGGCAAGCACGCCCAGGGTGCCGAGGGCGCCGATATGCAGCTTCATGAGGTCGTACCCGGCCACGTTCTTGACGACTTTTCCTCCAGCACGTGCGACCCGAGCCGGGTTCGCGACCGGGTACAGGACCGTGATGCCGATCACCCAGTCACGCACCGTGCCGTACCGCCCTCGCCCCAGCCCGTTTGTATTCGCCGCCAGCAAACCGCCCACCGTCGCCTCCTCGGGATGTGGTGGATCGAGCGGTAGGCGCTGCCCGTGTTTGTTGAGCACGGCCTGCAGGTCGCCCAGCCGCATTCCCGCCTCCACCCGGCAGGTGAGGTCGGCGGGCTCGTGCTCCAGCAGCCGGGAGAGGCCCGTGGTGGAGAAGGCGACGTCGTACCGGTGGGGAACGCCGCCCAGCCCGATCTGCGTCCGCCCTCCTTGCGGGATCACGGCCAGCCCCTCTTCGTAACAGCGACCGAGGTCCGCGGCGGCGGCGGCGACCGACCCCGGGCTCATGGTTGTGCTCGGGACCAGCCCGTCGACGGCCAGGTCCTGCCGCTGGCCCACCTCCGTCTTCAAATCCAGGGCTCCTCGCCGGTGATCGCGCCGCCGGCAGCCGCCCGCTGTCCCCGCGCGGCGTGAACCCGAGGACGCTCCGCGCCGTCGGTCGGGAACAGCTTGCCGGGGTTCATGCGCCGATCGGGATCGAAGACCCGGCGCACCTGGTCCATCACCGCCAGGTCATCCTCGGAAAAGATGTA
>DASQAY010000182.1:0-2394 GCA_035635515.1 Candidatus Eiseniibacteriota bacterium
GCGAGCCGCTTGACGTCAAGGTCGGCGACCGTGTCGTCTACGCGAAGTACGCCGGGAGCGAGATCAAGATCGAGGAAGTCGAGTACCTGATTCTGTCCGAGAAGGACATCCTGGCCGTCGTCGCGAACGGCAAGAGCTAACTACCGCACACCGACCGCGAGCCAGCCTTCGGGCTGGCTTTTTTGTTACTTCGCCGGCTTCGGGCGTGGGATCATCGGCAGCGCCAGCATCGCCTCATTCATCTCGGCGTATTGTTCCTGGCTGCGCCAGTCGTAGTGCGGGTTGCGCCAGCGGACATACCCACGGTAGTCGATCAAGAACAGCGAACGGTGCGCCACGCCACGCTCCTCGTTCAGGACGCCATATTGGCGCGAAACCGACTTGTCCCAGTCGGCGAGTATCGGGAACGGAAGATCGCCCAGGCTCTTCGCATACGCCTTGTGCGCCCAGATGTGGTCGACGCTGATACCCAGCACCTGCGTCTCGGCTTTGACGAACTGGTCGTGATCACCCCGCAAGGAGGTGAGCTCATTGGTTCAACCGGGGCTGAAGTCGAAGACGTAGAACGCGAGCAGCACGTGTTTGCTGCCGCGGAATGATGCGAGGCTGACCTGGTCACCGTCAGGCGTCCCCGGCAGGTTGAAATCCGGCGCTTGGTCACCCACGCCAGGCATCGACGGCATGGTGCTGGACATCGACCTATTGTAAGGCCGTGATTTTCCGCGACCGGCTGGACGCGGGCGAACGCCTGGCGGCAGCGCTCCAGCAGTACCGCGACGCGCCCGCGACCCTTGTGCTCGGCATCCCGCGTGGCGGCGTCGTCGTGGCGCGGGCGATTGCGGTTGCGCTGCATCTGCCGCTTGGCATCTGCCCGGTCCGCAAGCTCGGCGCGCCGGAGAACCCGGAGCTGGCGATCGGCGCGGTCGACGACCAGGGTGTCACGGTCTTGGATCACAAGCTAAGCCGGCACCTGGGCCTGACGGACGACGAACTGCTCGATGCCGCAGCGCGGCAGCGCGACGAGTTGCGCGCCTGGTTGGCCGCGCTGGGGGCGAATGCCATCCCACCGTTGCAGGGGCGGACTGCCATCCTGACCGACGACGGCGTCGCGACCGGCTACACGGCGCAGGCTGGCATCGAGTCGCTCCGCCGGCGGGGGGCACAGCGGGTGGTGCTGGCGGTCCCGGTCGCACCACCGGATACGGCGGCCGTGCTGGCTGCAGAGGTCGATGAGTTCGTCTGCCTCGTCACGCCGGAGCCGTTCTATGCGGTTGGCAACTTCTTCGAAGAGTGGCCACAGGTCACCGACGACGAGGTGCGAGCGCTGTTGCTGGCCGGTAACACGTTGTAGCGGAGGTTTTACACGGGCAAGGTCAGCCTCCCACCGCCGGTTACAGCGGTGTGAAGCTCTTCGCCAAGGGCAAGGTGGAGAAGGGCGGCCAGCAGCCAGCGGCGCCCGCGTTCAGCCCCATCGATCGATTCGGCCTGCTTGGCCTCCTCGACCAGGTGGTCAATGGTTCCCAGACGGGCGTGCTCGAGTTGCACGAGCCGCGAGGGAACTGGGTGTATGCCTTCCAGGGCGGCGCCCTGACCCATGCCAGTGGCGGCCGGGTCCGCGGCGCTCGCCAGGCCTTCGATCTGCTCTGGGAGTTCCAAAGCGGCGAGTGCATGTTCGCCCCTGGACCCAATGCCAACCTGGCGGGCAACCTGTATATCGACAAGGCGCGCCTCCTCGACTTGCTACGACGCAGCCAGGCCGCGCTGCAGGGTCCCTCGGCGCCCTACATCCCCCCCGATCAGCAGCCTCCGATCGCCCCGGCCACCTGGCAGCCGCCAGCGGCTCCCCCCGCCTGGGGAGCGGCCGGTTACCCGCCGCAGCAGGGTTATCCCCAGCCCCAGCAGCCGGGATATGCCCCGCAACCGCTGCCGCCGGGTTACCCGCAGCCGCAGCAACCGGGCTACGCCCCGCAGCAGCCCCAGGCGTACCCGCAGCCCCAGCCGCCACCGGGTTACCCCCAACCGCAGCAAGCGGGTTATCCCCTGCAGCAGCCGCCCCCAGGCTATGCGCCAGCCTCGTATCCCGGTGCCCTGCCGCCGGGCCAGCCCTACCCACAACCGCCTTATCCGCAGGCGCCCGGCGCGATGAGACCGCCGGCCGGGCAGCCTCAGCCGGTCTACCCGGCATACCCGCAGCCCCAGGCCATGCCACCCCAGGCCATGCCGCCCCAGGCGATGCCACCGCAGCAGCCAATGGCGGCTCACCCTCCGGTTGCGCCACCCGCTCCGGCCCGCCAGGTGACGCCTCCGAGCTTTTCGGTCCCGCCGATGGCGATTCCCCGGAAGCGCGAGGCCGCACCGCTGCCCGCCTACCAACCACCGGCCGCCCCGGCGCCC
>DASQAY010000183.1:0-9978 GCA_035635515.1 Candidatus Eiseniibacteriota bacterium
CGCCAGCGACCTGATCGCGGCCATCGAGGCCGCCAGCCGGGGCGAGCCGTACCTCTATCCGTCGGTTGCCCGGCTGCTGGTGTCGGACTACCTGCAGCGGGCCCCCGAGCGCGACAGCTTCGAGCCCCTCAGCGACCGCGAGCGGGAAGTGCTTCGCCTGGTGGCCGAAGGCCGGACCAACAAGCAGATCGCGGACACCCTGTTCCTGAGCATCAAGACGGTGCAGACCCACCGGGACCACATCATGAAGAAGCTGCGCATGCACGACCGGACCGAGCTGGTGAAGTACGCGATCCGCAAGGGCTTGATCGAAGCCGACTGACCTGGGCGTAGACGATGATTCTCTTTCCAATTCTGGCCCTGGTGGCCGTCATCGTCCTCGTCCTGTCCATCGTCGGCCCAAGGCGGTATCAGCGTCTTCTGTCGATCGTGGCTTTCGTCACCGCGGGTGGATTCTTAGGTCTCACGCCGCTTGAATTCGGCACTATCGGCTTGTCTCTCTCGGTGCTGATGTTGCTGATTCTTCTGATCAGCCCGAGTGGCCGACCGATTCGGATGCAACCGGTTGGCGCCTACCTCTTCGGCGCTGGTGGGGCCGGAGTCATTCTGCTGCTCTCACTCGTTATTCGAATCAAGAACGTATGCGGGTCGGGGGGCGTCTTTGGGCTTGGTGGCTCCGTCCGCGGCTCCGCGAGTGGAACCGGAAGCTCCGGATACGAATGTTACTCGGCCGTGACGCTGGTCGGAGTCCTCGTGTACGCGGCTCTGGCTTGCGCCGGGGTGATCATTCTGGTGTTAGGCCGTCGAACGGGCAGTGCAGACATTCAGGCGCCCGGCCACGCAGGCGGGCATCGCGAGGTTTCTTAACCCAGTTCGTACACCGAGACGTGCTTGCGGCTGTCGGTGGTGAAGGCTTCTCGGCGCCAGCCGCCCCATCGTTCGCGCAAGTGCATGCCAGCCAGCCGGGCCATCAAGTCGAGTTCGGAGGGCCAGGCGTAGCGGATCTGCACCGGGAAGAGCTTGACGCCGCCGTCCGTGACGTGAACGTGCTGGGCCCGGATGGTCTGATTCCCCAGCTCGAGGCGCGAGGCGTCGATGATGACCTCCTCATCATCGATCCGGATGGCATTGACTCGCTGCCCGCGGTCGAACAGGGTCAAGTCCGGGACAAAGGCCTCGATGACGAAGACGCCGTTAGGCTCTAGCCGGGCCGCCACGTTGGCAAAGCACCGGACCTGGTCGTCCTGCGAGAGCAGCCCAAAGAAGGTGTTGAAGACGACGTACACGAGCGTGAACCGGCCTTCCACCGCGACGTCGGCGAAGTTCCCCAGCGTCACCGGGAGGCGGCTGCCGCCCGGTTTCTCGCGCAGCTTGGCGACCATGGCTGGGGACGCGTCGATCCCGCTTACCTGGAGGGCGCGGCTGGCCAGCGGGAGGGCAATGCGTCCCGTGCCGATGCCGAGCTCGAGCACGGGTCCCTTGCCGGCGACCTCGGCCAGGAAGGCTACGGTGTCGTCCGTGTCGGTCGGGATCTCGGGTCGCATGTCGTAGGTCTCCGCGATCCGCTCACCGTAGGTCGACTCGTCGTACCCCGGCATCGGGGTAGCTTACAGGTAGCATTGGTCTTCTGAAACTTGGCCTCGCCCTTCCCTATGGGGGTCAGCTCTCGTTCCCCGAATCGCTGGAGCTCACCCAGCGGGCAGAGGCCGTTGGATTCGACTCGGTATGGGTCCCGGAGGCCTGGGGCTTCGACGCGGTGTCGATGCTGGGAGCCCTGGCCGTCCGCACGGAGCGGATCCGGCTGGGGACGGGGATCGTCAACGTGTTCAGCCGGACGCCGGCGCTGATCGGGCAGACCGCGGCCACGCTGGACGCGCTTTCGGGCGGCCGGTTCATCCTCGGGCTGGGGACCAGCGGACACCAGGTGGTGACCGGCTGGCACGGCGTCCCCTTCGATCGGCCGTTGCAGCGCATCCGGGAAACCATCGCCATCGTGGACCAGGTCCTGGGTCGCCAGCCGGTCCGGTTCGAGGGTGAGGTCTTTCAACTGCCTCAGGGCCTCAAGCTGCTGGCGCACCCGGTTCGACCGCGCGTACCCGTTTACCTGGCGACCATCACCCCCGCCGGGGTCAGGCTGACCGCCGAGGTGGCCGACGGATGGATGCCAATCCTCTACTCGCCGGAGCACGCGGATGTCTTTCGAGCCGACCTGGAGGCCGGGTTGGCCCGCGGCGGCCGGGATCTGTCGGCGGTGGAAATCGCGCCGACCATGCCCGTGGTCGTCTCCGACGATCTGGCCCTCGCCCACGACGCGCTCCGGCCGTGGGTGGCGCTCTACGTGGGTGGGATGGGTTCGAAGGCCAAGAATTTCTATAACGAGACCGTGCGGCGGTACGGCTTCGAGGCCGAAGCCAAGGAGATCCAGGACCTGTACTTGAGCGGGAACAAGCGCAGCGCCATCGCCGCCGTGCCGGATGCGCTGGTCGACGCGGTGGCCCTGAGTGGGCCGCCGGCCCGCCTTCGAGAGCGAATCCAGGCATGCGCCCGGGCGGGTGCGACCCTGCTCATCGTGCACGTGGAGGCCGCCGACTCGCAGGCGGGTCGCCTCCAGGCCCTAGAGGCGCTGGCCGCAGCAGCCTAGCCCGGGTCCACCGGGCTAACGTTTTCCTGGCGCGTGCAGGCCGGGCTTCGTCATGGCCGCGGGATCGAGCAGCCGGTCGAGCTCCTCAGGCGTGAGGCTGGTCCGCTGGCGCGCGATCTCGCGAATCGTCCGCCCGGTGTCCAGCGCCTCTTTGGCGATTTTGGCGGCGGCCTCATAGCCAATCGCCGGGGTGAGCGCGGTGGCCAGCATCAGGCCCTGTTCGAGCAGCTGCGGGCCGCGGTCGGTTGCGGTCAACCCGCTGATGCACTGGCGAGCCAGGTTCTCGGCCGACGCGGCCAGCAGGGCGATGGACTGCAGCAGGTTGTAGGCGGCCACCGGCATCATCAGGTTGAGCTCGAAGATGCTGCCGGCTTGCCCCGCCACCGCAATGGTGTGGTCGTCGCCCAGCACCTGGGCCACCACCATGGTGAGCGACTCGATGATGACCGGGTTCACCTTCCCAGGCATGATCGAGCTGCCCGGCTGGACGGCGGGGATGGTCAGCTCGGCCAGTCCGGCCCGAGGACCCGATCCGAACCAACGAATGTCGTTGCCGATCTTCCACAGGCTGATGGCAACCGTCCGCAGCGCGCCGCTGGCAAAGACCACCGCATCGAGCGTCGCCTGCGCCTGGAAGTGATTGTCGGTCTCCCGGACCGGGATGCCCGTACGGCGCGCCAGGTGGGCGGCGACCCGGCCGCCAAAGTCCGGATGGGCATTGATGCCGGTGCCGACGGCCGTCCCGCCGAGTGGCAGCTCCATCAGCTCTTCCTGGGCCAGCTTGAGCCGGCGGATGGCACGTTGGACTTGGCCCGCGTAGCCGAGGAACTCCTGGCCCAGGCGGATCGGCGTGGCATCCTGGAGGTGCGTCCTTCCGGTCTTGACCACCGGCATGAACTCGTCGGCCTTCCTCTTGAGCTCGGTGCGCAGCAGGTCGAGGGCCGGCAGCAGCTCCTCCGCAATCGCGACCAGGGCTGCCAGCTGCATGGCCGTCGGGATGACATCGTTGCTGGACTGGCACAGGTTGACCTGGTCATTGGGATGCACCGGGGTCTTCCCGCCCAGGATTTCTTTGGCGCGGTAGGCCAGCACTTCGTTGACGTTGGTGTTGGTCGAGGTCCCGGAACCGGTTTGGAAGACGTCCACCACGAAGTCGGCATCAAACTGGCCGGCCTCCATCTCCTCAGCCGCCTTGATGATGGCGTTGGCGACGGCGGCGTCTAGCAGGCCGAGCTCGGCGTTCACGATGGCGGCGCTGCCCTTGATCTGGGCCAGGGCCCGGATGAAGCGGCGTGGGAGCCGCAGGTCGCTGATGGGGAAGTTGCGCCGCGCCCGCTCGGTGCTGGCTCCGTAGTGCGCCGACTTTGGGACCGGAAGTTCACCCATTGAATCGCGCTCCATCCGGGTCCCTGACTCTGACATCGGCCTCAGCTTAGCCCGAATCCGGGCCAACAAGCGAGAAGTGGACTGCCGGTCATTCCTCCGGTATCCTTGCTTCGCCGTGCCGAAAGCGAGGCCCCGTGTCGTCTCGATCCAACTCTGCCCCGGCCATCGGGAGCCGATGCGGCTGGTGCGCAGCGCGACCCTGCGCACCGGGGTCGGTATCGATGGCGACAAGCACGCCGTGGAATCGTCCAAGCGGCAGGTGCTGCTGGCCGACCAGGAATGCCTGGATGCGGTCGAGGTGCCGCCAGCCACCATCAAGGAGAACCTGACCGTCGAAGGCCTGGACGTCATGAGCCTCGAGCCGGGGACCCGCCTGCGGATCAAGGATGTCGTTCTCGAAATCACGTCCATGTGCGAGCCCTGCTTTCGGATGGACGAGATCCGATTCGGCCTGCGGGCCGAGCTCGAAGGCCGGCGCGGCATGAATAGCACGGTGGTCATGGGCGGCACGATCGCGGTGGGCGACGAGATCCTGATCGAACAACGGGCCGAAGCCGCGAGTTGATCCGGGCCGTCGACCTGCACGTCCACCTGCCCATCCGGGAGTGGCTGGACGGGAGCCTGGGTCCATACCGGGCCAATGCCGAGCGCTACTTTCGGGCCAGTGTGCAGGAGAAGACCGCCGACGAGTTGGCGGTTGAATACGCCCAGGACGGGGTCTTCGGCATCCTGCTGGCGTGGGACGCGGAGACGGCCACCCACCGGCCCCCGCTCCGCAACGACCTGGTGGCGGAGATCGTGCGCCGGCATCCTAAACGCTTCGCCTTCTTCGCCAGCGTCGATCCCTGGAAGGGTCCAGCGGCTGTGGTCGAGCTGGAACGAGCGGTCAAGGAGCTGGGTGCGATCGGGGCCAAGTTCCATCCCTCGCTCCAGGACTTCTATCCGAGCGACGAGCGTCACTTCCCGCTCTGGGAAAAAGCAGCCGAGCTGGGCGTCCCCTGCCTGTTCCATACCGGGACCAGCGGCATCGGCGCTGGGGCGCCCGGCGGCCAGGGCATCAAGCTGGATCCGGCGCGTCCCATCCACCTCGACATCGTGGCGGCTCGGTTTCCGCAGCTGCAGCTGATCGCCGCCCACTTCGGCTGGCCGTGGCACCTGGAGCTGATCGCCATGGCCCTGCACAAGCGGAACGTCTTCCTGGAACTGTCGGGCTGGTCGCCGCGCTACTATCCGCCCGAGCTGGTCCGGGAGATCGGCGGCCGCCTGCAGGACCAAACCCTGTTCGGGAGCGACTATCCCTTCCTCAAGCCGGCGCGGGTGCTGGACGAGCTCGGTGGCCTCGACCTCAAGGCGGAGGCCAGGATCAAGATCGTCCGGGAGAACGCCCAGAAGCTGCTTCGTCTCGAACTGACGTAGCCCTCGCCTGTCCCTCCCAGCAGGTGACGCCTTCGGCACCGACCAGCGCGCCGTGCGGCGTTCCCGCCGGGATCTCGATCCGGTCGCCGGGGCCCATGGTCACCGGCTGGGCGCCCTCCGGGGTGAAGGTGATCGATCCCGCCGCCACATACAGGATCTTTCGGTAGGGGTGCGTATGCACCGCGTACTGGGCGCCGGGGCCGTTGCTCCACGAGTAACAGTGGTCGGCTTCGCGATGAAGCCGACTGATGACGGAATCCATGCCGAACAGGATAATGGCGGGGAATGAGGGGATCGGCCTACGCCCGCTACGTGCTGGGGGTGATGGTCGCGATCAACTTCCTCAACGCCGTGGACCGCTACATCCTGCCGGCGGTCCTGTCCAGCATCAAGGCTGAATTCCACCTGTCCGACTTCGAAAGCGGGCTGCTGGGGACGGCCTTCCTCATTGTCTACGCGGTGACTGTCATCCCCTTCGGCCTGTGGGCGGACCTGGGTGTCCGGCGGACCGTGATCGGGGTGGGGGTCGCCATCTGGAGCATCGCCACCCTCTTCACCGGACTGGCCCGCAACTACGCCCAGCTGTTCGCCGCCCGCGCCGTGCTGGGCGTCGGCGAGGCCGGCTACTTCCCGGCTGGGACGTCGCTGCTGGCCGACTACTTTCCCAAGGCGACTCGAGGGCGGGCGATGTCGATCTGGAATGCGGGTGCGGCGCTGGGCATCGCGGTGGGCTTCGCCGGCGGGGGCGTGATCGCCAGCCTCTATGGCTGGCGAGTGGCCTATTACGCGACCGCGCTGCCCGGACTGATCTGCGCCATCCTGGCCTTCCGGCTGCGCGAGCCGCGGCGGGGCGCGGCCGAGGCAACCGGCCGGCCGCTGGATCAGGTGCGGGACGTGAGCTGGGCCCGCCTGGTCGGCCTGCTCCGTATCCCCACCCTGCGGGCGTCCATCGTGGCCGAAACCCTCCTCTACTTCGTCATCGGCGGCCTGGGCATCTGGCTGCCAACCTTCCTGCAGCGTCGCTTCGGCATGGGCGTGGGCAGCGCGGCCGTGTTCGCCGGCGGTGTGCTGGTCGTGGGAGCCTTGGTGGGCACCCTGGCCGGAGGCTGGATCGGCGACCGGCTGAACGCCCGCGACCCGCGCGGCAACCTGCTGGTCTGTATCGGCGGATTCGCGGCCGGCGGGGTCCTCGTCGTTGCCGCCCTGGCAGCGCCGTCTCTCGCGGTCTTTGTCCCGGCCTTTCTGCTGGGCGCCGTCGCGCTCTACCTCTACAACGGCCCCATGACGGCGCTTCGCCAGAACCTCGTGCTGCCCACGCTGCGAGCGAGCGCGATCATGCTGGGCCTCTTCATCGCCCACTTCCTGGGCGACGCCATCTCGCCCACGGTGATCGGACTCCTCTCGGATCGGCTGGGAAGCCTGCGGCTGGCGCTGCTGATTGTGTCTCCGACGTTTCTATTCGTGGCAGCCCTGGTGGCCGCCACCGGCCTGCCGACTGTCGCCGGCGACACGGCGAGCATGGAGGCGGAGTGGGCGGCCCGATCTGAGACCGCGGTCGGATAATAGGCGGATGCCTGCCGCCAAGCCAGAACGTCGCGCCTCTCGCGAGGTGTCCGCCGGCGGCGTGGTCTACCGCAAGACGCCGGCTGGATCCGAGTTCCTGTTGATCCGGGCCAACCGACGCTGGGCGTTCCCCAAAGGCAACATCGAGAAGGGCGAAGCGCCCGAAGCGGCGGCACTGCGGGAGATCGCCGAAGAGACGGGCGTGCCGCGGGCCAGCCTGCGGATCGTCCGTCCCCTGCCGCCCATCGAGTATGCCTTCCAGTGGCAGGGCCAGCTGGTGTTCAAGGCCGTCCACAACTACCTGGTGGAGGCCCGCGCCGACGCCCCGCTCAGCCCCCAGCTCTCCGAGATCGAGGAGGTCCGCTGGTTCGGCCCCGATGAGGCTCGCCGTACCCTCAGCTTCAAGAACTCTCGCGAGACCCTGGACGCCGCCATTGCCGCCGTGGCCGAACAGGCCCTGCCCCGGTGACCTCGGCGCTGCTGACCCTGCACCAGGGGTTGTTTCGGGCCGGGGTGCTGATCACGCTCATCGTGGCGGTCTGGGGGCTCTGGACGTGGCTACGGAAGCAGCCGGCCAGCGGCGGCTATCGCTCCACCCTGGTGCTGACGGAGGGGCTCTTCGTGCTGCAGGCCCTGGTCGGGATCGGCCTCTATCTCAGCGGCCGCCGGCCGCACGACACCCTGCACCTGCTCTACGGCGTGCTGCTGATCGTGACCCTGCCCATCGCCGCCAGCTATACCAGCAGTCACGACAAGCGGCGGGAGGCGCTCGTCTTCGGGATCGCCGGCCTGTTCATGACCGGCCTGGCGATCAGGGCGCTCACCACGGCCTAGCCGGAATCTTCACCCTCCCCCTTGCGGGGAGGGGCAGGGGAGGGGGTCTCGCTTTAGCTCAGTGAGCTCGCTAGGACGCCCGCTCCTTCCCGAAGAAGATCAGGCTGAAGAGGGCGACCACGCCGAACACGGTGAACCCCAGGAAGAAAGCCATGCTGAGGACCTGGCGGCTTCGGATGAGCCGGATCCCGAGCGCCAGGCTGACGGCGGCGAGGACGAGGAAGCCGGCGATCGCGATGGCGCCGAGGGTGTCAGCGTTCATCTGGGAGGTCATCCTAGCGGGTATCGCCGCCAAAAAGAAAGGAGAGGGGCCGATGCCCCTCTCCCGTACCGCTCGATCCGACCGGCAGGCTTTGGGCGGATGGAAACGCTTCCTCCCGAAGCGGCTGCCAGGGTCAAGACCCTAGCGGCTCTTCCGAGTCGACTTCTTGGCCTTCTTGGTGGCCTTCTTACGTGTCGCCATGCGTCACCTCCTTATCGCGTGAGCGGCGAAACCGCGACGCACTGCGATGTGCGTGCATGGAGATAACGACTCGCATCAAGTGAACTTGCAGAAAAAGGCTGCTGCGCGCTTACAGGAGCGAGAGCTGCTGGGGTTGGCGCAGCGGCGCGGCGCGCACGCCGCGTCGGCGCAGGTGGATCGCGAGCTCGTCGTCGAAGCCGAGCACCGTGTACGTCATCGTTGCACCCACGTGTTCTGCGTAACAGCAGAGTTCGTCGAAGTCCGCGTGATCAGACAGGGGGAAGACCGCATCGACACCGCGCCGCTGGCGGCAGCTTGGGTCCATGGCCCACCCGGTCAACATGGCGGTCCGCACCGCGCCGATCGACGACGGCAAATCGGCCGTCCGTGACGTCGGCGGCATGATCAGGACCGAGTCGGGCGAGGTGTGGTCGCCCATCCTGACGTAGGGAGGGAACACCTGGCCGCACTCGCGATACACCTCCGTTACACCGAACAGGGCTGGGTGCAGGGCGATGCCAAATCCTTCGGTCCACAGGGCCGCCAGGATCTCCTGGCCTTTGCCGAGCGCGTAACCGAACAGGACCGGAGTGGCGCCGTCCGCCAGCGTCCGGCGACACCAGCGAGTGACGGCGTCGACGACTTCGGCGGAGTCGGGGAATCGGTACCGGGGCCTCCCGAAGGTGCTCTCCAGCACCAGCACGTCGGCCGGCACCGGCTCCGCCGGCTGAGCCGTCAGCCCGGTCCTGGTCTTCAGGTCGCCCGTGTAGAGCAGGCGGCCGAAGTTCGTTTCGATGAGGGTCTGGGCGCTGCCCAGCACGTGCCCCGCCGGCCAGAGGCTCAACCAGGCCCCGCCGACATCCACCCGTTCTCGATAGGGAAGGGCCTGCAGCCGGCCGGTCATGGTCCGGCGGTGGGTCACCAGGCGCTGCGTCTCCGCCGTGCAATAGGCGAAGGCGTGATTGGCGACGTGATCGCTGTGGGCGTGACTGATCACCGCCCGCGGCCGGACCTGGGTGGGATCGAGCCAGAGTCCATAGGTGGGAAGGTGGATCCCCTGGTCCCAGAGGAGGGGGACCTGCGCGGCGGTCAAATCGAGCCGGTTTTGGAGTCGAACAGCTCTTGCCGCAAGGCGCAATGCATGCAGTACCGATGCCCCGGCGGGCCGGCGAACATGCCGGTCCGACCGCAGTCGGGGCAGGTCTCGCGCGGCTCGACCATGCTGGGGCCGACCGCCACTGCGATGGCTTCCGCGTCAACCGGCGGCAGTGCGGGGTCCGGTCCCGGCAAGGTGATGACTGCGGCCTGAGGAGCGAGCGCTGCCCCGGAAGTCGCCCCCTGCGCATCGGATTGCTGGGGCCGAAGGAGCCGGGTCAGCCAGCGGAGCACTCGGGGCCCACGGTAGACCACCCTCGGCCGCCTGTCAAATTTGGGCTGGCGAGCACCACACCCTTGTATTCAGGAGAGGAGTGGGAGCTGGGTAGGTTGGACTGGTTGGATCCGGGCCGGCCGGGGCTGGGTGCCGACCCGATGGCGGTCTCGCAACCGGCCCACTTGCTGCTGCAGCGCGGTCTTGAAGCGGGCCGGCGCATAGGCGCCGGGGAATAGCCGGTCATAGCTCGGACGGAGGTGGGGGTACTCGCGATCCAGGAACGCGAAGAAATGCTCGCGGGTG
>DASQAY010000184.1:0-1565 GCA_035635515.1 Candidatus Eiseniibacteriota bacterium
CCCTTCGACACCGCCAGCAAGTTCAACCCCAGCGGCATCCGGCTGGGGTCGCCGTCGGTCACCACGCGGGGGATGGGGGAGGGGGAGATGGCGGAGATCGCGGACCTGGTGGCGACCCTGATCACCCACCTGGAAGACCCCGCTGTCCACGACGACGTCCGCCGGCGGAGCCGCGCCCTGTGCGAACGCTTTCCGCTGCCGTACTGACCTGACCAGTTCTAGACTGTCGGCGCGGTGCTGCTAGAGTCTCAGCTCGATCGCGTGCTCGGGTTCACGCCCGAGAAGTTCGGGCCGGCCGTGCTACCGTTTCTGGCCGCCCTGGTGGCCACCGCCATCGCCATTCTGCCGGCGCGCTGGCTGGCCTTCCGGTTGGGCGCGGTCGCGTATCCCGGCGAGCGCGACATTCACAGCCAGCCCACGGCGCGGCTGGGTGGGATCGCCATGTACGTCGGCTTCGGAATCGCCGCGGCGATCTTCTCCACGCATCCCAACACGCTCGGCCTGTTGCTGGGCTCGGCCGCCATCACCACCGTGATGATCTTCGACGACCTGCGCCGGCTGCGGGCGCTGCCCAAGCTGGGGCTGCAGGTGGGGGTGTCGCTGTTCTTCATCCTGGCGTTCAACCCGGTCTTCACCATCGCGTTCATCGCGCTGCCGCACTTTGGGGTCATTAACCTGCCGGGATGGGTCGGAATCCCGCTGACGCTCTTCTGGTTTGTGGCGTTGCAGAACACGATCAACCTGCTCGATGGGGTGGATGGCCTGGCCGCCGGGGTGGTCGCCATCGTGGCCGGCACCATCCTGCTGGCCGCCATCACCCTGCAGAAATGGGACATCGTGATCCTGGCGGGGGCGCTGATGGGCGCATGCGTCGGCTTCCTGCTCTTCAACTGGCACCCGGCCCGGGTGTTCATGGGGGATGCAGGCAGCCACTTCCTGGGCTTCACGCTGGCCGCTATCTCGGTGCTGTCGGTGGCCAAGGGGGCGGTGGTGTACGCCCTGGCCGTTCCGATCCTGGCCCTCATCATCCCCATCCTGGACACCGCCTGGGCCATCGTCCGGCGAAGGCTCCGGGGCCGGTCCATCGCCCAGGCCGATGCGGAGCACCTGCACCACCGGCTGCTGGACTTTGGCTTGAGTCCTCGGGAGACGGCCCTCACCTTTTATTTCGGGACCGCCATTTTCGCCGCGATCGGCCTCACCGTCTACGGCCACCACCGCGTGCTGCAGGGCGCCATTGTCCTGCTGCTGCTGGGGATCGCGGTGATTTTCATGCGTCGCCTGCGGCGCCGGTGAGCCCGGATTCGGGCTCAGGTGGTCGCTGGATGCAGCGTGAATTCCGTCCTTGCTAAGCTGTAATTGCTTGAGGCGTTCGAGGAGCCGCGGAGGGCCCTGGTGGTGAACAATCGCAAGGAGCCCAGCATGCTGTCGGCGCTCGCTCTTGCGTCAGGCATCGGCATCCAGTTCGCGGCGTCGGTCCTCGTCGGACTCGGGCTGGGCTGGCTGGCCGATCGGCTGGCCCACACGTCGCCGTGGTTCTTGCTTGCCGGCCTGGTTCTGGGGAT
>DASQAY010000185.1:0-3836 GCA_035635515.1 Candidatus Eiseniibacteriota bacterium
CCAGGCCGGTATAGACCTGCTGGTGTGCGAGGTGGGGCTGGGCGGCCGGCTGGACTCGACCAACGTCCTCGACCTGGGCGTAATCGTCATCACCAACGTCGCGCTGGATCACATGCAGCATCTGGGCTCGACGCTGGAAGCCATCGCCAGCGAAAAGGCCGGCATCCTCAAGCGGGACAGCCTTGCGGTGACTGGCGCCCAGTCGCCGGCGCTCGAGGTCATTGAAGCCCGGGCCGGCCAGGAGGGCGTCCCCCTGCTCCGCCTCGGCCAGGAGGTCACAGTCAGCGGCGAGGAGCGCGGCTGGACGGGGATTGTGGCCACGGTGGCGACGCCCGCCGATACCTACGTCGACCTCCGCACCCCGCTGCTGGGCCTCTATCAGGCCGACAATTTGGCCCTGGCGGTGGCGGCCATCGATGGCTTGCGGTCGCGCGGCTGGGAGATCTCGGGCGGCGCCCTGCGGGATGGCCTGTCTCGGGCCCGCTGGCCGGGACGGCTGGAGGTGGTCGCCCGCCGACCGACGGTGCTGGTGGACGGCGCCCACAATCCCGCCGCCCTGGCCCGAGTCCTCCCCACCGTCCAGCGGCTGCGCGATGACCACCCGCTGGTGATCGTCTTTGGGGCGATGGCGGACAAGGACCTGCCGAGCATGCTGGCCGAACTACGCCAGGCGGACGCGCCCGTGATTTTCAGCGGCATCAACTGGCACCGCGCTGCCCAGCCGGGAATGCTCGCCGAGCTGTATGGACGGCCGGCCGCCATCGCGCCTGGTGTGGCTCCCGCCCTGGCCCAGGCGCGCCAGCTGGCCGGCGGCGAGGGCATCGTGCTGGTCTGCGGCTCTCTCTACCTGGTGGGCGAGGTGATCCAGCTGGTCGCGCCGGCGGCCAACGCTGGAA
Organism: Candidatus Eiseniibacteriota bacterium; assembly: GCA_035635515.1. Taxonomy (GTDB): domain Bacteria; phylum Chloroflexota; class Dormibacteria; order CF-121; family CF-121; genus CF-121. Next base: position 897 of record DASQAY010000185.1, read on the forward strand.
TTCCGACCCGCTAGGGGACGGAGATTTGGAGTGGGTTAGCGGACGAGCAGGAAGCTGAGCGCGATCGCCACGAACGCCAGGCCTGGGCCGATGGCGGCTAGCTCGGTACCCCACCCCCGGTTCCGCGCCATGGCGCGGTTCTCCTGCATGAAGGTCTGGAACTCGGCCGCACTGAGCATGCCACCGTACGGGCGGACGCCACCGGTCCGGATCCAGGACGAGGGCAACAGGAGGATCGCCGCCTCCACCCCGAAGACGAACAGCAGGATGGAGCGAACCCGGCTCGCTGGCTGCAGGCCAATCGCGACCAGGGCGCCCACGACCAGCAGCGGCAGCAGCACCAGGACCAGGTTGGTGAGGACGAGCGCGCGGCCGCTGGGCGCCTGATTCCGGACACTCATCCGTGCTCCGCCTCCTTCGGTTCTACGTGCACGACCGCGTCACTGACCACGGGGACCTCGAGCTGGATCCGTTCGGCGATAGCATGCCCGATCTCGTGCGCGCGCGCCAGCGGCAGGTTGCCGTCGACGTGGACGCTGACGTCGAGGAGAACGCGGGTGCCCGACTGGCGAGCCCGCAGCGTGTGGTGTTGATCGATCCGTGGCTCCGTGGCCAGGATGCGCTCGATGGCCGCCACCGTATCCCGATCCGGCATCGCGTCCATCAGCACGGCGGCGGTCCGCCGGCCCTGGCGCACGGCGGTCGAGCCGATGATCAGCGCCACCGCGACGCCGGCCAGTGGGTCCGCGACCTGCCAGCGCAGGCTGGCGACCAGTGAAATGCCGATCAGGGTGGCCAGCGATGCCCAGAGATCGGATGAGAAGTGAAGCGCGTCGGCTTCCAGCGCGGCGCTGCCTCGGTGCCGCGCCGAGACGCGCGCCAGGTAGCGGCTGACGGCGATGTCGACGACCACCGCTCCGATGACGACGGCAAAGGAATACCATACGACCCGCACCGAGGCCGGTACCACCAGGCGGCGTGCCGCTTCGATAACGATGGCGATGCAGGTGGCCCCCAGCAGAAACATCTGGAAGAGGCTGGACAGGTTCTCCGCCCGCGCATGGCCCCAGGCATGATCCTCATCGGCGGGCTTCTCGGCGGCCCGGATCCCCAGAAAGGCAAAGATGCTGGCCGAGAGGTCGAGGAACGAGTGGGCGGCGTCGGCCAGGATAGCCACGCTTCCGGTGAGCAGCCCCACCGTGAGCTTGGCCGTAATCAGCACGGCGTTGACCAGGACGGACACCAGGGCCGCCGACGTTTTGCGCTCGAGGAACGCGGGCGCGGCCACCGAAGCGTGAGACTGCGCCATCCCGGGCTAAGTATATTGGCGTCCATGCGCCGGATCGTGCCTGCAGGCGACCGCGCGCTACTGATCGTCTTCGGCGACACAATGACTCCCGAAACCCTCGCCGACCTGCTGACCTTCGAGGCCGCCCTTCGGCGAGTCAAACCGCATGGCCTGATTGGCACGGTGCCCGCCTACGCGTCGCTGCTGTGCACCTATGACCCCGATGTGATCAGCGGACCTGCCCTCGAGCGGCAGCTGCGAGCGCTGGCGGCCCCCCAACGAAGGCGGCTTCCGCAGTCGGTGCACGAGGTGCCGGTGCGGTACGAGGGCCCGGACTTAGCGCGCGTCGCCCAGCACGCTGGCCTTTCGGTGGCGGACGTTGTCAGCACCCACGCGGCTACGGAGTATCTCGTCTATGCGATTGGCTTTGCGCCGGGATTCACCTACTGCGGCATCCTCCCAGAAGTCCTGGCGACCCCGCGGCTGCCATCGCCGCGCACCCGGGTGGAGCCGGGTTCGGTGGGCATCGCCGGCCGGCAGACGGGGATGTATGCCGTGGCCAGTCCCGGCGGGTGGAACATCATCGGCCGCACCGATACGGTCCTGTTCGACCCACGGCGACGTCCCCCGGCACGCTTCCGACCAGGCGATCGCCTTCGGTTCGTGCCGGCGTGATCGAGGTCTTGAGTGGCGGCACCTGGTCAACCATCCAGGACCGCGGCCGTCCCGGCTGGGAGCGCTTGGGCGTCTCACCGGGCGGCCCGGCCGACTGGTTCGCCGCCGCGGCCGCCAACGCGCTGGTCGGCAACGACCCGGATGCGGCCCTGCTCGAATGCACGCTGATAGGACCGACCCTACGCTTCGGACGAGGGGCCATGGTTGCTCTCATGGGGGGCGAGACTGCCACGAGCGAAAACGGGATCGCATTTCCTGTGGCGGCTGGCGCAGAGCTCAAGATCGGGCGAGTCCAGCGCGGCCTCCGCACGTACCTTGCGGTTCGGGGAGGCATCGCGGTGCCTCGCGTTATGGGAAGCCGCGCCCTGTGTCAGCTCGGGCAGTTCGGCGGCGGCTTCGGCCGCCCGCTCCAGGCGGGAGATCAGTTGGCCATAGGCAATACCCCCACCCCACCCTCCCCGCAAGGGGGAGGGAGATTCTCACAGCGGTTGCCGCTCGTCGGGCCGTGGGAGGTGCGCGCGATGGCCGGTCCGCACGGGGACGCCTTTGGGACAGACGATTTCGCCCGTTTTCTCAACACGGCCTTTCGGGTGACGCCGCGCGCCGACCGGATGGGGATGCGGCTGCAGGCGTCGGGGCTTCGGTTGCACCCCGTCGAGATTCTGACCACCCCGGTCACCCAGGGCGCTGTCCAGGTGACGCCGTCCGGCGAAGCCATAGTCCTGCTCGCTGAGCATCAGACCACCGGCGGCTACCCGGTGATCGCCACGGTTATCAGCGCCGACTGGCCCCTGCTGGGCCAGGCGCGACCTGGCGACACCATTCACTTCCGGGAGGCCTCCCTGGCCGAGGCCCAGCGAGCACGCGGCAGGCTGGACAGCTGGCTGCGGAAATAAGAACAGGGCTCGGCGACGCGCCGAGCCCTGTGACGTCCGCTGTGTTTTAGTGGTCGCCCGGACCGCCGATCAGGACACCGT
>DASQAY010000186.1:0-12335 GCA_035635515.1 Candidatus Eiseniibacteriota bacterium
TATCGGGGATGGAACCACCGCCCTGCCCAATGGCGGGGTGGGCATTGCGCAAACCTCGTCACCACCCTACTGGGGCACCTGGGCGGGGTCGGTCACTCCCTCCGCACCGGGTTGCTACGGGATTCAGTTCGACGGCACGAACGTGAGCGATGTCGTCGTGATCGCGGTGACGAATGGCCCCCCGCCGCCAGGGTAAATTCCGCTCACTTACGATACATACTCACGGGGCTTGGGCACCGCCGTCTGGTGCCGACTGAGAGAAGCGACCAGGTCTTGTGTTTACGCATGGTTCACTCGGCGGTGTGGCTCTCGCTAACGCAGCGCTTCATCGCGCCCTCCGCGCAGTCGATCTGGGCTGTTTCCCTCGGCTTCGTCTTCCGAAAGACGCTGAGAAGGACGATGCGGCGGCCAGCCGCGATAAAGTAGCTGGTCCGGCGTTCCTCTCGACCGACGCGAAACCGCAATTCCCGGAGCTTGCCGCGAAGTTGGCGCATAGAGGGGCTCGCCCAAGAGCGTGCCCCGATCAACTCGCGATGTCAACCCGGGATCCGGCCAATGGTTCCAGCGGCACAAGGACGAGGGCGACGTTTTCCTCCGGATCTCGAAAAGATAGAAAGAGGGCAGGCCGGCAACCTGCGCCGAGCCGCCTCAACCAGCTTGGCGAGACCGGTAGAATTTCTCCACGCATCGCGACGGTTCGGACGGCTGGGGATGAAAAGATGATGGTTACGCCGGTTTGGTGGCCTGGTTTCCGTCGGGCCGGTCGACGCCCGATCGCGCTGCTGCGCCAGCTGGTAATCATCGGGGGAATCCTCCGCTGGATCGGACTGGTGGTGGCGGGTGTGATCGGGCTGGTGGCACCGCCGAAGGCGTCCCTTGCCCTGGTGCTCCTCATCCTAGCCGTCGCCGTCTACAACAGCTGGGCAATGCTGGCGGTGCGCAACGCCCGCGACGGATCCGTGCTCGGAATCGCACGGACGGTGACCTTCCTGGACCAGATCAGCTGCCTCGTCTTCCTCGCCATTTTCAGCCATCTTGCTGGTGGAAGTCAGAGCGCCTTCTACGTCCCCGTGGTCATCGAAGCAGTGGCGATCGACCGCCTCGACGGCGCGATCGTCGCGGTGGCGATCTTCGTTCTCGGTGTTACAGCGATCCAGGCGGACGGCGCCATCCTCGGGCATCAGCCGTTCGACTGGACGGTCGTGCTGGTTTGGAGCTTGATCATGCTCGTGGTCGGGGCCGCCATGGCGGCCATCGACCTCATCTCACCCGGCCTCGTCCCATCCGCAGAGACGCCGGCGGGTCCGGTCTCTGGCGTTTCGGCCGGCGTCGGGCCGATCGGGGTGCGCCTGCCGGCCCGGGAGCAGGAAGTGCTCCGGCTGATCGCGGCGGGCTACTCGAACGCGATGATCGCCGAGCGGCTGCACCTCAGCGAGACGACGGTCAAGACCTACGTCGAGAACCTGCTCGCGCGTCTGTCGGTCAGGAACCGGGCTGAAGCCGTGGCCGTCGCGTCTCGGCTGGGTCTCCTCTAGAGTCTAGAGCTCGGCCCGGTCGCCTCCTCCGTTTTCCTCCGCCGATCGGCGCCGGCCGCCACAGTTTTTCCTCCGTTCGGCGGGTGGACGTCCCAGCCCCCTCCGGGTAGCCTGCAGCCACGGCTGAGGTCCAACCGGATGACAATGAGCACCCACTTCACCCCGCGCCAGCTCGAGATCCTCGACCTGATCGCGTCCGGGAAGACGGACAAGGACATCGCCTTCAGGCTGCAGGTGTCACGGCGCACGGTCGCCGCCCATCTCCAGCGGCTCTACCTTGCCAACGGGTTTCACACTCGGGCTGAGGCGGTGGCCGCATGGCTGCGCACCGGCGCGGCGGACGAACCGCCCGACGTGTAGGTCATCCGCCTGTCAGCCATCCATCGGATTGAAGCCATCGACCGGAGGACCTACGATCCCGGCCACCGATGCCCTACCACTCGCACACCGCTCGTGCGCCTCCGCAACCGACTGAGAAGCCCAGTCCGGTCCGAACCACATCTCAAGGAGGTTTCGACACCATGTACGGAACGCGATTGCACACACACCTGCAGGCGGGAGTCGCTACCCTGGCGGCGCTGGTCGCTCTTGCGGCAGTCCCCACCATGACGGCTTCAGCCGCCAACCCCCAGTCCGCGAGGGCCGGGCACTCGACCGTCGTCTACCTGTCCCCGGACCGGTCGTTTGCAGTCCTGGTTCCCCTCCCCGGCGTCTCGAAGCAGGACTACAGCGCTAGCAGCGACCTCCAGACCCTGAACGTCCGCCTGGGCCCGCAGAGCGTGACGAGCTCCTCGAGCGCATCCGGCATGACCTTCAGAACCGGCTCGAAGCAGAAGGTCACCGCGGCCGGCACCCTGTCCGCGTCCAGTAGCATTTCGACATGCCCGCCGGGCGGCTCGTGCTCCAGCACCGGTGCCTGGTTCTCCACGACCGTAAACGGGCAGTCCGGCTGGTGGGTGGCCACCATTACTTTCGGTCCGGGCCAGTCCCAGGCCGCTTGGTGGGGGTGCTGCCCCTGGAACGCCAGCACGATGTACCTGTCTGACAACTGGTCGGTTGGTGGCATCGCCGTCTCGGTCAACATCTCCATGCCGCCTGGCATCGGCCTCTCAGGGTCCGGCAGCAGCGCCAGCTGGAATTCGGCCGTGAACAACGTCTGGCTGATCAACCACTCCTTCAACGGCATCCAGTTCTCCAGTAATTGGGCCATCTGCTGCCCATCGGAGAGCGCCTGGGCCACCTCGCAGTTCGGTGGTTCGTTCTTCACCACGGTCGCCAATTCGTAGATGCCGGCGATATCGACTCGGCTGCCCGTCAGGTCTGCGGCGATCGCGCTGGCCGCGCTCCTGGCGGGCGCCTCCTGCGCTCCGGCGGCGCCCGCAGTCGCGGCGCCGGTCAGCCCATGGCCGACAGCGGCCGACGCCCTCACCCTCACCCAACTCGAGCGACTGTGGGCGGACACCGGCGACGGCGGCGGCGGCTATCGGAGCACCACCAACCTGGCGGCCCGTCCCTCCCTGTACCTGACCTCGTGGACGCTTCGGATCGTCGGATGGTACCGGGCCCCTGTCCCACAACTCTCGCCGGCGCAGACGGCGAGCTGGTTGCGCGCCGTCCTGGAGCGGCCCGAGAATTCGGGTGACGCGCTGCCGCCGCTGGAGCGGGCCTGGCTCGCCGGCCAGGCCCTGGTCGCGCTGAACGAAGTCATCCCCGCGGCCCCGGTCGCGCAGATCCTGCCGACGCTCCGCGCCGGCGCTCGCTACCGGTTCGGACCGCAACAGCCGCCCTCCTGGCCGGCCACCCAGACCGCCGTCGAGCTCATGCAGATGGCGGGGTTGTCCGTGCCCGCGGAAATCGCTCAGTTGGTCCGCGCCCAACTGCCGCTTGCTAGCGATCCAGCCAGCGCGTCCCGCCTCGATGACCTGCAGGTCCTGGAGACCATCCTGCCGCTGTGGCAGCTTGCCGACATTTTGCTCCCGGACTCCTCGCGCGCTCCGTTCCGCCAGTCCTTGAGCACGATCGTGTCGGCCCTCACGGCGAGAGCCGGCGCGACCGGGGTGAGCGTCCCGCTGGCGGTCACTCTCCTGATCAACGCGCGGCAGATCTCGCGCGCCAACGGCATCCCCCTTCCTGCCGGGCCTGGGCCCGCCTCCCTCGCGCTCAGAACCCCGGACGGCCTTCTCTCGATGTCCGCCTCGAGCCCGGTGGCGGACCCTCAGCTGACCTACGACGGCGCCCTCCTCGGCCTGCCTGTGGACGGCCGGCTGCTGGCCGCCATCCGCCGCACAGCCAGCCCGCTCGGATGGCAGGCGAACGCGGGCCCCATCGATCCGCAGACGTCCTTCGACGCCGCCGTTGTCACGCACGCACTCGGGCATCATGAGCACGACCGCGCACTCCGCTCCCTGACCCTGACCTGGCTCGGCCAGCTCGCCCGCGACGCTTCGGTGGCCGCGGCCGCCTCCTCGGGGCCGCAGTTGCGGGCGGCATTCTTCGTCCTGGCGCTGGCCCGAGAACTCGGTGTCCCCATCCCCTCGTCGATCGCGGCCTGGGTCCGGGAGTCCTTGGGCGTGGCGGCGAAGCCCGGCCAGCTTTCGAGGGCGGCTTGGTTCCTGCGGATGGCGGCGGCGGTCGGCGTCACGCCGCCCGCGGAGATCCGGGATTCGGTCCGGCAGGCCCTGCAGCACCTTGACGTCCACTCCATGCAGGACGTCTATACGCTCCAGGTGGCCGCCGAGGCTACCGGGGATGGCACTCTCAAGGATCGGGCCATCGCGGGCGCGCGCCAGCTCGCGCTCGGGGCCGCCTACCGGTTCACGCCGGGATCGCCTTCCCCCGACGTTCGTTCAACCAGCCTGGGGATCGCGATCGTTGGAGCGTCGCCTGCGGTGCGCCAGGAAGCCATCAAGCCGTTCAGCGGCGCGGAAGGGGTCTGGATGTTCCCGACGAACCAGCGCGACGGGAATGTCCTCGACCCCGAGTCGATTTACCTCGGTTACGTTCTGTTGGGCAGGACGGCCAACGCCGCCGGGATCTTCTTCTATGAGTAGCAAGAAGCCATGTACGATTTTGGCCGTGCCGAACGTATTCAGAATGTGGCGACACGTCCTTTTCGGCCTGATCTGCAGCTCGGCGCACACCCGCTGAACCCGGATACGCCCGAGGCGCTGACGCCCGAGACGCTCTGCGAGCGTTACGCGGAGCGGGTCTACCGCTTCTCCGCCATGGTCGCCAGGCACGAGATCGAGGCAGAGGACATCGCCCAGGAAGCGCTCGAGCGCGGCATCCGAAAACTCGGCCAGTTCGACCCGCGACGGGGCACGGTCGAGAGCTGGCTCTTTCGAATCGTGACCAACGCGGCCAGAGATGCCGGCCGGGTGACGAGCCGCCGCCTGGCGCTGTGGCAGCGGCTGGTGGCCCAGGGAACGGATCCCGAACGGGCCGACGATGACGTTGAGGTGCGGGCGCTGGCCCGTCTCAGCAACCGCGAGCTGCTCGCCGCGGTCCGGCGCCTGCGACCCCGCGAGCGTACGGTGGTCGCCCTTCGGTTTGGGGCCGACCTCGACCACGCGAGTATCGGCGCCGCCATCGGACTGACTCCGAACGCAGCCAGGGTGGCGGTTCGCCGAGCACTCGACCGGCTGCGCGACCAACTGCAGGAGGAGAACCAATGAACGACGACCTGCGCTCCCCGCTGGCCAGGCGGCTGGCCACGCTCGAGATCCCGGTTCCACCCGAGCTGGTGCCGCGGGTGATGGCGGCCCGGCGCCCCGCCGCCCGCGTCGGAGGGGTCCGACTGGTTCCCCGACTCTCGGCAGCCGTCGCGCTGGTTGTGCTCGCCTTTGGCGCGGCTTCCTACTTCGCGCCCCGTTTCAGCCAGGCGCTGGCCGACGCGCCGCTGCTGGGGAACGCCACCGGACCGCTGCTGCGGTCGGTCGGGCTGGCCGGCTTGGACGGTCGAATCACGACCTTCAGCGGCGCCGCGGTGTCGTCCGGCTACCGCGTCGAGCTGATCGGTGGATACGCCGACGCTATCCGGACGATCGTGCTGCTTCGCGTCCAGCCGGCCGACCGAAGTGTGCTCCTCTCGAATGGGACCGGGGTCACCCTGACCGATCAGTTCGGGCGTCGCCTGGAGTTAAAGGGCGGCGTCGCGGATGAGCAAACGGGTCAGGAGGTCCTCGAATTCGAACCCATCACTGGGCCGGCTGCCTCCCTCGGGGCGCGGTTGACGCTGCAAGCCGCGACGCTGACGGCGTTTGCGGCGACCCGCGATGGGCTCCAGGGCGATTGGGAGCTGCACGCCACCATCGCCCTGGACGAGTCGAGGGCTCTCACGCCTCCCGGGCTCGGACGCCTCGGCACGATGACCGTCATGTTCACGAGGGTCACCGCCACTGCCACTGCCCTGGAGGTGCAGCTGCACGTGCAGGGAGGCGGTCCGGGCGCGCTCTCAAGGGTGATTCCGGACGCGCTGAAAGGCCACCCGGCCTTCAGCATGCACCTGTGGGCTCCGGACGGGACCCCGGCCCAGGCGCTGACCACCCGGGTGGACGATGCGTTGGGGTTGGTCGACACCGTCTGGGTCCGGTCGGCCGCCGGGGTGTACCGGCTGGTCGTCAGCGACGAAGGGATGGGCACCATCGAACGCACGATCGACATCTCGTGAGCGGGTTGTAGGTCATTTGCTCGATTGATGGCGCGGCCCGGGCGGCCTAGCCTCGCGTCATGGTCGCAAGATGGCGGGTGCTGGCCGCCGCGGTCGCCCTGCTCCCGTTACCCATGGGCTCGCTGCCAGCCCAGGCCGCCGCCGCGGAGATCGATCCCATCGTCCATACGCCCATCCACGTCGCCCAGGCGGCCACCAAGGGTCCCACTGGCTACAGCCCGGCGCAGATGCGTCACGCCTACGGGTTCGACCAGGTGGCAGCCGACGGAGGCGGCCAGGTCATCGGGATCGTGGATGCCTCGGACGACCCCACGGTCGCCTCCGACCTGCAGACCTTCATCGGCCAGTTTGGGCTGCGGGCCCTGAACGGCCTTCCGGGAATGCCCGCGTGCACCGTCGCCGCGGGCCCGCATCCCTGTTTCGAAAAGTTGGTGGCCTATGGCAATCCACGCGTCGATCCCGTCTGGGCTCTCGAGATCTCGCTTGACGTGGAGTGGGCGCATGCGATCGCACCTGGCGCCGACATCCTGCTCATCGAATCGCCGCACAGCACGCTCAGCAGCATGCTCCGAGGCGTCGATGCCGCCGTTGCCCACGGGGCACGGGTCGTGTCGATGAGCTGGGGAACCGCGGAATTCGCGGGCGAGACGCGGCACGATCCGCACTTCGCGGTGCCTGGGGTGGTCTTCGTCGCGTCGTCCGGAGACGCCGGCGCCAGGGTCATGTACCCGGCCGCGTCGCCCACCGTGCTCGGTGTCGGCGGGACCACGCTTCCCCTCGACGCGACGGGCAACCTGGTGGGGCCGGAAACGGCATGGAGCGGCAGCGGCGGTGGGCTCAGCGCGTTCGAGGCCGAGCCCGGCTACCAGTCGGTGTATCCCATGCCGCCCACCGGCGGCCGCCGGGGGTTGCCGGACGTGTCCTACGACGCCGACCCGGTGACTGGAGTGGCCGTCTTCGACTCGACCGGCGCGGCCGGGTGGGTGTCGGTGGGCGGGACCAGCCTCGGTGCGCCCCAGTGGTCGGCACTGGTCGTCCTGGCCGATGCGGGACGGATCAGCCCCCTCTCGTCCGCGGCCCTGACCAGCTCGCCGTTCTACAGGGCCGCGCTCGCCTCCACTTATCGGGACATCACCTCTGGATCGAACGGCCCCTGCGGCAGCCTCTGCATCGCGGGACCGGGCTATGACTTCGTCACCGGGCTCGGCAGTCCTCTCGCCGGGCTTCTGGTCCCCGCCCTTCAGGCGCAGTAGTCGCCCCAGCCCGGATCGGCCGCGGGCTCACCCCCCGCCGGATCCTCCAACGCCCGCTTGCCGTCATTAATCTCTGTACCGCGGCTGCCGATCCGGGCGGTGGCTGCCGCGCATGTTCGGTCGCGCGTCCAACGGACGCGCTCCCTCCTGTCGTCGCCGCCGGCTCGGCTCTCCTCGCCCCGCGTCCCAACTGCGTCGCCCGATCGGTGGGCCCGGTTAGAATTGTGCCTTACCTGTCGGCGGTCCCAGCCTGGAGGGGGTCGAGATGCGCGGTGTGCCAGCGTTGCCGATCTGGCTCTCGGACAATACCGCGCGCCTGAAGTACCAGCAGGTCCGCCGGCTGGTGGGCACGATGGTCATCCTGCGCTGGATCGGCCTGGTTTGGGTGGGCGTCCTGGGCATACTCACGCCGCCCCGCTACCCGGTCGCCCTGGCCCTGATGATCCTCGGGATCGGCGCCTACAACGGCTGGGCGATGCACGCCGGCCGGCAGTCTGATGACGCCGCCGTCCTGCGGGTCGCACGCCGGGTGACGCTCCTGGACGAGCTGGCCTACTTCGTCTTTCTGGCGGTCTTCACCGGCGCGGCCACCAGCACCGTCTATGCCATTTACACGTTCATGCTGGTGGAGGCCATTGCCCTCGAAGGCGTGCAGGGCGCGGTCCAGGCCGTCGCCCTCTTCGGAGCCGGCTTCGGTGTGGTGCAGGGTTTCCGGGCCGCAGTGACGCACGGCCCTTTCCCCAACCTCGACTGGCTGCTGTGGAGTTTGATCTTCGTCTTCGGGGCCGCCATGCTCACCGGGGTGGATCGGATCCTGCTGGCCGGGACGGGCTCCGGCGAGCGCGTCGCGCCCACCCCGATCCTGGGCTCGCAGCCGAACGGGGGCCGGGAGATCCGCCTCTCGGAACGGGAACGGGAGGTGCTCAGTCTTGTCGCTGAGGGCTACTCGAACGGGATGATCGCTGCCCGGCTCCATCTTGGCGAGAGCACGGTCAAGACCCACGTCGAGGGGCTACTGGCGCGCCTGAACGCCCGCAACCGGGCGGAGGCCGTGGCGGCGGCCTCGCGTCTCCACATCCTTTAGCCGGGACTCGATCAATTCGAACTCGCATCCGAGGAGAGCGTCCAAAGCCGAATGGCGACGGTCAGGCTCGCGACTGTGGCAGCGACGCGGCGGGAGCCAGGTGGGGGGCGCATCCAACCGTCCGCTCCTGGGCGGGCGCGAACCGCGACCTCTTGGCGGCAACAGCCTGAGATTGAGCCGGAACTCCTGCCCGGCGCCGGCCGAGCAGCATGGCCAACTCTGACCAGTTGGCTCAGCTCTTCCCCCTCAGACGGGCCCGGCGGGAACGGAAAAACCTTACGGGTTGGTCACTCGTACGGTCGACGGTTCGTAGTAGTGCGCGTACTGCCAGACGCCTTGCGAGCGTAGTTGCCCCTCGTCGAAAAGCTGGGCCTGGAAGCGGGCCGGTGCACAGGCAGTCAGGTCGATCGACGGTTCACCCCCAACCACCCACTCGGCCAGCACCTGGCCGATGCCTGGCGACAGCGAGAAACCGCTCCCGTTGCAGCCGGTCGCTATCCAGAACCCGCGAACGTCCGGGTGAGGCCCGACGATTAGCTGGCCGTCGGGAGTCATGGTGAACAATCCGCCACGGTGCTCCTGCACCGGCGCGTCCCGGAGTGCGGGGACGTTTCGCTCCACGGTGGCACTCAGCCGCCGGAGGACGGACGGATCCAGCGGCACGGCGTCCATCGAGAAGTCCTCCCCCTGGCGAGCGACGTCAAACGGGAGGGGATCGGCCTCGAAACCACCCAGCATCAGGCCGCGGCGCGCCGGCCGGACGTACACCGCGGTGTCGATCACCCGCACGATCGCCTGCTCGGCTTCGACCCCCTCGATCGGCTCGGTGATGAGCAGCTGATGGCGCACCGGCATCACCGGCACGGTGGCCATGGCCAGGTCACCAACCCGTCGTGCCCAGGCCCCGGCGGCATCGATCACCACCGGCGCCCCAATCTCGCCCTGCGCGGTGACGACGCCAGATACTTCGCCGTTCTGCAATCGAATCCCCGTGACCCGCGTGTGCGGCACAATGGTCGCCCCACGGAGTTCGGCGGCCTGCATGTAGGCGCGCAACAGGCTGGACGGCTCCTCGATGTACAGGTCCGCCGGTGTGTGGCAGGCGGCGCGAATCCCATCCGGCTTGAGGAAGGGCGCCAGCCGGCGCGCTTCCGGTCCATCGACCATCTCCAGGGCGACGCCCCAGGCGGCCGACCGCCCGGCCTCCGTATACACCAGATCGGCATGCTCCGGCGTCCGCGCCACCATCAGGCTGCCCGATCGGGTGACGGGCAGGGGCACGCCGGTCTCGGCTTCGAAATGCGTGACCGTCCGGATGCTGAGCTGCGCCAGCCGCGTGCGCGCCTGATCGCCCTGCATGAGCTTGAAGAGCCCGGCCGCCCGGGGTGAGGTCTGTGACCCAGGCGCGAACTGGTCGATGATCGCCACCCGGCGTCCCAATTTCGCCAGGTGATACCCGGCGCTCAGGCCGAGGGCGCCGGCGCCAATCACGACTGCGTCGGCCTCGGTCAGCATGGCAGCCACGCCGGCTTAGTTGGGCCGGCGGGCGAGCTCGGCCTCGGCCTGAAGCCAGTCCTCGACGTCATGCCCGTCGTTGCCGCCCCGTCCGACGAAGATCTCGTAGGCGCGGCGGGCGATCTCCCTTCGGGTCGACCGCCGTTTGGCGGCGGCGTTGGGCTTGGAGCTGACCGCCTTCTGTCGCAGCTTGGTGGGCATCGGGCCCAGTCTCGGGGGACGGGCTGAGCCTGTCAAGTTCAGACGCTGCCACGATTTCTCTACCATTGCAAGCTACGAGAAACTGGCATGAGCGGTTCTGAGCACCCCGATCACCTCTGGCGCAACCCGGACCCCAAACGCTCGTACGATGTCGTGATTGTGGGCGGGGGCGGGCATGGTCTCTCCACCGCCTACTATCTGGCCCGGAACCACGGGATCACCAACGTCGCGGTCCTCGAACGCGGCTGGCTGGCCGGCGGGAACATGGCCCGTAACACCACCGTGATTCGGTCCAACTACCTGTGGGATGAGAGCGCCGCGATTTACGAACACTCGATGAAGCTGTGGGAGACGCTGGCCGAGGACCTCGACTACGACATCCTCTTCAGCCAGCGGGGCGTCCTGAACCTTACCCACAGCCTGCACGATACGCGCGAGACCCGCCGCCGGGTCTACGCCAACCAGCTGAACGGCATCGATGCCGAATGGCTCACGCCCGAGGACATCAAGGAGTTCTGCCCGATCGTCAATCTGTCGCCCGATATCCGGTACCCGGTGATGGGTGCCAGCCTGCAGCGGCGGGGTGGCATTGCCAAGCATGACTACGTGGCGTGGGCGTTTGCCCGCCAGGCCGACGCCTTCGGGGTGGACCTGGTCCAGAACTGCGAGGTGACCGGCTTCGACCTGGACGGCGGACGCGTGACGGGCGTCCAGACCAGCCGGGGCCACATTGCCGCCGAGAAGGTGGCCCTGTGCGCCGCCGGGCACTCGACCGTGCTGGCGTCGATGGTGGGTCTTGATCTTCCGATCCAGAGTCACCCCCTTCAAGCGCTTGTGTCGGAGCTGCTCGAGCCGGCCCTCAACTGCGTGGCAATGTCGAACGCGATCCACGTCTACGTGAGCCAGGCGCACAAGGGCGAGCTCGTCATGGGGGCGGGCATCGACGCCTTCAATTCCTACGCGCAGCGCGGCTCGCCGCACATCATCGAACACCAGCTGGCCGCGGCGGTCGAGCTGTTCCCCATTTTCAGCCGCGCCCACGTGGTGCGCACCTGGGGCGGCATCGTCGACGTCTCGCCCGACGCGTCGCCCATCGTGGGGCTCACCCCCATTGAGAACCTGTTCGTCAATTGCGGCTGGGGGACCGGCGGCTTCAAAGCGACGCCAGCCTCCGGCTGGGTCTACGCGCACACCATCGCCCGCGGCGAGCCCCATCAACTCAACGCCCCCTTCTCCCTGGACCGATTCACCCGCGGGGCCCTGATCGACGAGCACGGCGCGGCCGCCGTCGCCCACTGACCGGCAGAGCCATGCTGCTCATCCCCTGCCCCTGGTGCGGCCCGCGCGATGAGATCGAGTTCCGCTATGGCGGTGCCGCGCACGTGGCCTATCCCGGAGATCCGGAAACGGTTGACGACGCCACCTGGGCTCGCTATCTCTTCGTCCGTCCCAACCCCAAGGGCCCGCTGGCCGAGCGCTGGTGCCACAGCCAGGGGTGCCGGCGCTGGTTCAACATCGTCCGGGACACCGCCACCCACCAGATCACGCGCTCCTACCGCATGGGGGAGGCCCCGTGACCCGACTGGCCAGCGGCGGTCGCATCGACCGAGCGCGTCCTCTTCGGTTCATCTTCGATGAGCTGCCCCACACGGGCTTTGCCGGCGACACGCTGGCGTCGGCCCTGCTGGCCAACGGGGTGCGGGTCGTCTCCCAGAGCGTCACCTACGGCCGCCTGCGGGGCATCTTCAGCGCCGGCGTGGAAGAGCCGAACGCCCTGGTGCAGGTCGGGGGCGGCACCGGATCCGAGCCCATGCTGCGGGCCACCCAGGTCGAACTCTACGACGGCCTGGTGGCAGAAAGTCTCAATGCCAGAGGCCGCCTGTCCCCCGAACCGGACGGCGCCCGCTACGACAAGGTGTTCGCCTACTGCGATGTGCTGGTGGTGGGCGGCGGACCCGCCGGGCTGGCGGCGGCGCTGGCGGCCGGGAAGGGCGGAGCCCGCGTCATCCTGGCCGACGAGCAGGCCGAGGTCGGCGGCACGCTCCTGGGCGGGAGGGATCTGATTGATGCCCGCCCCG
>DASQAY010000187.1:0-4586 GCA_035635515.1 Candidatus Eiseniibacteriota bacterium
CTGATCTGCTACTTCCGAGACGAGCGGTCCATCTCGCCCGGACGGCTCACCCTCGAGCTGATCGATGCCGCTGCCATCACCGGGTTCCTCGACTGGCTGCGCACCAGCCGGCACAACAGCGCGTCGACCAGCAACCAGCGGCTGGCCGCGATCGACTCGTTCTTCACCTGGATGCAATCCCAGGACCCGGCCCGCATGGCGTGCTGCCAGGACATCCTCGCGATCCCCGCCAGGAAGCACGACCGCCCGGCCGTGACCCACCTGAGCACCGGGCAGACCCGCCAGCTGCTCACCCTGCCCGACCGGTCCACCCGCCGCGGCCGGCGAGACACGACCCTGCTGGCCACCCTGTATGACAGCGCGGCCAGGGTCCAGGAACTCGCCGACCTGACCGTCCGCGACCTTCGCCTGGACGACCCTGCCATGGCCTCCTTGACCGGCAAGGGACGCAAGACCCGTCACGTCCCGCTGGACACCAACACGGCGGCGCTGCTGACCGCCTACCTGGCCGAGCGGCACCTGGACAGCCCCGGTCGTGATGACCATCCGGTGTTCTTCAACCAGCACCGCTGCAAACTCAGCCGCGGCGGCATCGCCTGGATCCTTCGCAAATACCAAGCCCGGGCAACCGATCCGGCGCTCGCGAACGCCCGCCTCAGCCCGCACATCCTGCGGCATTATGTGGATGGCCGGGTTATGTGGCCGGAAGCAGCATCTCCGCTGGTAGCAGAGCCACGCGGGCTCGTTCCGGCCACATAACCCGGCGAAGAATCGCCTTGTCTGTTCACCACGATCAGAAAGGCCGATTCGCATGGAGACAGCAAGCGTCCGCGAAGCATCAGCTCGGGTTATCGCCGCGTTGAGTGCGGCTGGCAGATCGCGTACTACGATCAAGCGCCACGAGGCGGAGCTGAACGCGTTCGCCAGGTTCCTGCAGGCCCGCGGCCAGGACCTCCCGACCGAGGCGGACTGCCTCGATTTCGTGGCCGAGCGGTCGGGGTGCAGGCTGGCGGGCCTGCGCGAGCCTGCGAGTTCCCGGGAGGCCCAGCTCGCGCGCCGGCCCCTGGTGTTGCTGATGGAATGCCTGGACGGGGGCATGCCCCGGGTGGGCCAGGCCACCGCGCCGCTGGTCGACCGGTGCCCACCACGTTTCCGTCCGGCGAGGGACGAGTATCTGGCTGCGTGCCGACGGCGGCGCAACGCCGAAGCAAGCGTCGTGACCAAGCAACGCGCCGCGGATGCGTTCCTGGCCTACCTGGAGGAGGCCGGCCGGGAATCCCTCGGCCAGGTGCACGCCCGGGACCTGGCCGGGTTCTGGGCCCGGCGCCAGCACCGGGGCTATGCGCCGAAGACCAGCGGCTCGCTGCGCTCGTGCCTGGCCGATTTCCTGCGCCACCTGCACCAGACCGGTCAGATCCGGGAAGACCTGGCGAGCCGGCTCCCGCCCCAGCGCTATCCCCGGCGCGGCCAGACGGCACCCTATCCGTGGACGGCTGCGGAGGTCCGCCTGGTGCTGGACCAGATCGACCGGCAATCGGCGATCGGCAAGCGCGACTACGCGATGATCGTACTGACCGCCAGGCTCGGCTTGCGGGTCGGAGACCTGCGCCGCCTGGAACCGGGATGGTTCGACTGGCGGGCCAAGACCCTGGCGCTGACGCAGCACAAGACCGGCCTGCCGCTGAGGCTGCCGGTGCCGGGCGACGCCGGATGGGCTGTGATCGACTACATCCGCAACGGCCGGCCCGAAGCCGGATGCGCGCAGGTGTTCCTCAAGCACCGCTACCCGTTCACGGCGTTCGGCTCGTCCACGTCGGCGGGCTGCCGGCTCCGGTATTACGCGCGCCGCGCCGGGATCATGTTCCCGGCGCGGCGCTCCCACGGCCTGCACTCGCTGCGCGGTGCCCTGGCGGTCGCGATGCTCCAGGCCGGCACGCCCCCGCCGGTGGTCACGGCGGTCCTGGGACACGCCGCTGCCCGCACAACCGCCGCGCACTACCTCAGGCTCGACACTGAGCACCTGCGCCGCTGCGCCCTGGACGTCGAAGACGTCCTCGACTCAGGCCAAGGAGCACGTTCGTGAGCGCAGCGGCGCTGCCCGGCCTGATCGACACGCTGGTCGCAGCACGCCACGCCGGCGGGTACCGGTACGACTTCCCCGAACGGGTGCTGCGCCAGTTCGCCGGGCACTGCCGCCAGGAAGGATACGCCGACGGCTTGATCGTCAAGGAAGCCGTCGAGGAGTTCCTTTACGGCCGGCACCTCAAAGCCTCCACCATCCGCCGCGAGGAAATCGTCCTGCGCGACCTGGCCGAACACGCCCGCCAGTTCGGCTGGCAGGCGTGGGCGCCGCCGGCGCTGACAGCGGTGAAGAAACCGCACCGGCCGCCGCCGTATGTGTTCAGCGACGAGGAGATCCGCCGGCTGTTCCGCGTCATCGACACCCAGCCGCTGTCAGAGAACTCGAACCGGGCGCTGGTTGACCCGGTGCTGTTCCGGGTGTTCTACGGCACTGGCCTGCGGCTGTCCGAAGCGCTGAACCTGGAACTGCGCGATTTCGACCCGGCCCGGGCGACCCTCGAGATACGCGACGGGAAGAACCACGAGAACCGCCTGGTGCCCGTCACCGGGCGTCTGGCCGCCACGCTGGAAAGCTATATCGCGGCCGCTCACCCCTGCCCCGAGCCCGGTCACAAGCTGTTCCACACCGGCGACCCCTCCAGGCCCGCCGACAAGTCCACGGTTTACAACAGGTTCCGCCGTTACCTCGCTGACGCCGACATCCCGCACTTCCCCGGCGGCCCGCACATCCATTCGCTGCGCCACGGCTTCGCCGTGGCGAACCTGCGCCGCTGGGCGGCCGGCGGCGCGGACCTGGTGGTCATGCTGCCTTACCTGTCGGCCTACATGGGCCACGCTGACCTGCGCGGAACCCAGTACTACCTTCAGCTGACCGCCGACGCGCACCCCGAGGTCGCCGCCATGGCCAGCGCCAGGTTCGGCTACGTCATCCCCGACCCGGCCGAGCCGCCAGGTGCCCGGCAGTGAGCCGGCCCAGGCCGGCCGGCGGCGACCTGGCCGGCAGGTGGCTGTCGAAGTTCCTCACCAGCCACCTGGCCGCAGAAAGGGACCTGTCCCCGCAGACCATCGCGTCCTACCGGGACGCGATCAGGCTGCTGCTCACCTGGTTCCGCGACGTGCAGGCAATCCCGCCCGAGAAACTGCGCCTCGCCGACCTCGACCGGGCGCGGGTCCTGGCATTCCTGGCCTGGCTGCAAGCTGAGCGCGGCAACTCGGCGTCAACCCGCAACCAGCGCCTGGCCGTCATCAAATCGTTTGCCCGCTACACCGCCATCGAGCGGCCAGAGTTCCTCGGCCAGGCCACCCAGATCATCGCCGTCAGGCAACAGAAAACCCCCGCCGGCGACATGGGTTACCTCACCGGCAGCGAGGTCAAAGCCCTCCTGGCCGAACCAGACCCAGCCACCCGGCGCGGGCAGCGCGACACGGTCCTGCTGTCCACGCTCTACGACACCGCCGCCCGCGTCCAGGAGATCTGCGACCTGAACACCGCCGACGTCCGCGCCGCCCGGCCGATGGTGGTGACGCTGCACGGCAAAGGTTCCAAGACCAGGCGGGTGCCGGTGATGGACCCCACAGCCCAGTTGCTGGAGGACTACCTCAGCCGGCGCGCGTCCCACCCCGGCGTCGGCAAGGACGCAGACCCGCTGTTCAACGGGCCCCAGCACACCCGCTTGACCCGCTGGGGCGTCACCAAGATCCTCGCCAGGCACGTCCAGTCCCTGCGCCGGCGCGACCCCGGCTACGCCGCCGGGGTGAACGTCACCCCGCACGTGATCAGAAGGACACGGGCGATGCACCTTCTCCAGGCCGGAGTCAACCTGATCTACATACGCGACCTGCTCGGTCACGCCGACGTGTCCACAACCGAGATCTACGCCCGCGCCAACGCCGAGGCCAAACGCAAAGCCATCGAGAGCGCCTACCAGTCGCTCACCCCCGAACCCCTGCCCGACTGGACAGCAGACCAAGATCTCCTCGAATGGCTCGACCGCTTCTGCGAGTAACACCATCGGGTTATGTGGCCGGAACGAGCCCGCGTGGCTCTGCTACCAGCGGAGATGCTGCTTCCGGCCACATAACCCGGCCATCCACATAATGCCGCTTATGGAGAATTCTCCATAACCGTCACAGCCGGGCCATGCACCTCTACGACGCCGGCGTTCCGCTGCCCTACATCCGTGACATCCTCGGCCACGTCGACCTATCCACCACCGAGATCTACGCGCGCTCCTCCACCGAGGCCAAACGCAAGGCCCTCGAAGCCGTCTACGACGACCTCGTCACCGCCGACCTGGCCGAATGGAACCAAGACCCCGAGCTGCTCAGCCGGCTCGCCAGCCTCTGACCGCGCCCGTTATGCGCAGTGCCCGGTCGTCACCACCGCCCCCACCAGCGGAGACCCCCCAACGCTGCGCATAACCCAGCGCTGCTCATAGGGCGGTTTATGTTCAGCTGAACATAACGACCCTTGCGGCGTTCCTTTGTTCCGCTCATGCAGGGAT
>DASQAY010000188.1:0-6936 GCA_035635515.1 Candidatus Eiseniibacteriota bacterium
CGACCCGCGGTTTGGCGACCAGGTCACCTTCGCGAGCCGGTACGGCGACCCGTCGACCGGGATCCTTTCGATCCGGACGTTTGCCCTGCGGGCCCAGTCGGGACCGCGCGGCGCAGGGGGCGACCCGCTGCCGATCGGCTCGTTGCCGATCGCCACTCTCGCCATTCCCCTACGTCAAGGGCAATGACCAGCGCGTCGGCCGCCAGCGGCATGGCGACGTACTGTGGGTACTTGCGCCGGAGCGCGGCGATGGCTCGGCCATGCTCGGCCCCCCGCTCCAGCAACCGTACCGGGCCTTCGAGCAGGACGAACCAGAGCCGGCGCCAGTCCTCCTCATAATGATCGACCAGGACGGCGGCCCGCGGATTGGCGCGGAGGTAGCGCACTCGGCGTAGCTGCTCGGGCGGCACGCGCTTCGGCTTGGCGTCGATGGCCGAGTACAGGCGATCACCGACCAGCGCAAAGCTAATGGGGACTACCGCCGGCTTGCCCCGATGGCCGGTCGCCAGATGGGCTACCCGCATGGCGGCGATCCGCGCCCGCAGGGTTGGCGGCAGCACGCCTCCATAATCGTCGAATGGCCTTGCTGCTGCGGGAGGCCGAGGTGCGCACGCTCATCACCGTCGGCGAGGCGATCGACGTGCTGGACGCCGCCTTCCGCGACTGGGCCGTCGGGCACGCCGACAATCAGCCGCGCCGTCGGGTGGCGGCGGGCATCGTCCTGGCTACCATGAGCGCGGCGCTCCCGACGCGGGGCATCCTGGGTTTCAAGGCGTACACCGCCGGCCGGCATGGCGCCCAGTTCCGGACACAGCTCTTCGACGCGAGCTCCGGTGAGTTGATGGCGATCCTGGAGGGCGATCACCTGGGCCGGGTTCGTACCGGTGCCGCCTCGGGCCTGGCCACCCGCTACCTGGCTCGGCCCGATGCCTGCCGGTTGACGATCTTTGGGGCTGGCACCCAGGCCCTGACCCAGGTCCTGGCGGTCGCCAGCGTGCGGCCGCTCCAGGAGGTGCGAGTGCTCAGCCGGGATGCCGCCCGGCGGGAGCGACTGCTGACCGAGCTGGCGGCCAGCGGGATCCGTGCCATCGCCGGCGGCGACCAGCGGGAGGCGGTGGAAGCCGCCGACATCATCACGACCATCACCAGCGCCGGGTCTCCCCTCTTCCCGGGCGCCTGGCTCCAGCCCGGGCAGCACCTGAATATCGCGGGGTCGAACTGGCCGCACCGCCGCGAGGTGGATGGCGAGGCCGTGTCGCGGGCCGGCCTGGTGGTGGCCGACGATGCTCATGCCGCCCGGGTGGAGGCCGGCGACCTTCTCCTGGCCGAAGCCGACGGCATGTTGGAGTGGACCCGGGTCCACTCTCTGCGCGAGGTGACCGCCGGCACCGTGACCCGCGCCGACCCACACCAGATCACGCTCTTCAAATCGGTCGGGCTGGCCCTCGAAGATATCGCGGTGGGCGCCACCGTGCTGGAGCGGGCGCGCAGCCGCGGCATCGGCGAGCACGTCGGCTTATAGCCGGCGCCTATTCGAGGTGACGACGGAAATGCTTGGTTCTTGACTTTTTCTTGATAGTTCGGTTATACGTATTCTTGTGATGGACGTACGGGAGTGGCTGGCCAAGCGCGGCATCGAGCTGCTGGCCGCCTTCTGCGTGGCGGGCATCCTCATCGGGGGCGTCGTGGCTGGGGTGCCTTACCTTCGCAGCCGGATCGCTGAGGTGATCCTGTACGGCGTGGCCTGCGTGGCCGCCGTGATTCTGCGTTCCGCCCTGGACCTGGTCGCGCAGGGCATCGTCCTACTGGCCCAGACCGGTCGGGCTGTGGCGAGGCTACGGCCCCTCCCCCAGGTTCGCCCAACGGCCTAGCATCGACTTCACCTGATAGCCGCACTATCAGATTGAACCGCGGCCGGTGCTACAATCGCGGGACCAGCCGGGCCACTCGCTGAAGGAGGACACCATGGGATACCTGCGCGGCGTCGTGCACGGGATGATGCTGGGAGCCGCGGCGGCGCTCCTCTATGCGCCCAAAGAAGGGCGCCAGCTACGCCAGGATCTGAGCTCGCGCCTGGAGCACTTGCGGGGCGAGGTACAACCCATGCTGGACCAGGCCCAGGGGATGGTGGACAGCGCTCGGCCGAAGGTGCAGGAGACCATCACCAGGGCTCAGGACCAGTTAACCCGGCGCGGCAAGCAGCCCCCCTACCCCGGCGCCGAAGACGCCACCTAGCGTGTAACTCCCCTCCCCGGGGAGGAGGGAGAAATTGGCCTGGTTTCCCCAGGGTTTCGGGGAGAGATTCCAGGCAGGCTTTGCGGGGGATTGACCCTCGATTTCCGTTGAACGCATGTGACCAAACGGAGTCGGGTCGTCATTCTGGCCATCGCGCTGGTGGCGGGGATCGTCGTCATGCTGCTGTTCGGCATCTTCTGGGGCCTGGTCGTGCTGGCTGCGGGGGTGGCCGCGGCCCTGCTGATTACCAAACGGCCAGCGCGGCGAGCGACCGGCTGGGGCGCCGGCTGGAAGCCCGCCGTCCAGCACCAGGAATTGCCTCCGCCCCCCCAGGATCCGGAGATGCTGTACGGTGAGCCGCTGGTCGAGACGTTTGCCAGCCACGCCCCTCCCCTGGCCGACCTTCAGCTGCCGCCCGCCTTACGCGGACAGCTCGATGGCTTTGCCCTGGGCCGGGCCAAGCGGATCGTCGAGGCGCCGGACCTGCTGACTCACGCCGCGGCGGATAGCGAGTCCTGGCCGCAGGTCGAAGAGGCGGTCGCCCGCGCGCTCGCCGTCGCCGAGGCGCACCACGTCGAGGTGGGCGGGGACGGCAAGCCTCGCCTGGTCCAGGCCCTGGCGCTGTGCGCGACCCAGGGGGTGCTGCTGGCGGAATGGCGCCAGCTGGAGGACGGCGCCACCGTCTGGGATGGATCCGCTGCCAGGGTCCGGCTGTCGGACGCCTACGCTATCCTCCGAATCGCCGAAGCCAGTCAACGCCGCCTGCTTCCCGACCTGTTTGCCGGGGTGCTGCGGCGGGGGGCCGACTTCGAGCTGAGCCTCCTGGTTCCGTATGCAGTTGCCCAGGGGTTCTACCTGCGCCTGCACGGCTCGCCGCCCCAGGTCGCCGCCGCCTAGCGAGAAAAAATGCCGGGACCGGGAGTCGAACCCGGACGCCCTTTCGGGCTGGCGATTTTAAGTCGCCTACGGCTACCAATTACGTCATCCCGGCCGAACGTATTCTAGTGTCCGTTCGCGAGCTAAATCTCCTCCCCCTATGTTTGCCGTAGCATGGCAGAGGAGAAGGGGACGTGGCTACGAATCCGACCCGGCCGGCGCCTTCGTCACCCGCACGCCGGCCGTTCTGGCGAAGTCGCGGGTTCTGGATCTACGTCGTCGCCCTGCTGGTGCTCAACTACCTTTTCAGCACCTTCATTACCAGTGGGCCAACCCGCATCACCGTCCCCTACACGACCTTCGTGGAGCAGGTCACCGCCGGCAATGTGAAGAGCATCACCGCCCAGAGCAATTCGATCCAGGGAGAATTCAAACGGTCAGTCACCAGCGGCTCCCAGAGCGGCACGCTGTTCCAGACCGAGCGGCCCGTCTTTGCCCAGGACAACCTGGGGACCCTGCTGCAGGAGCAGAACGTTCCCATCACCGCCACCGCCCCCGGGTCGGGCCAATCGCCACTCCTCAGTCTCTTGCTCGGATTCGGTCCGGTGCTGCTGCTGGTCGGGGCGTTCATCTATATCAGCCAGCGGGCCGGGGGCGGCGCCGGCGGCATCCTCGGCAGTTTTGGCCGGAGCCAGGCCAAGCTCTACACGGCGGACACCGCCGGCCGGACGACCTTTAACGACGTGGCCGGCATCGACGAGGCCAAGCAAGACCTGGCCGAGGTGGTCGACTTCTTGCGGACGCCGGAAAAGTATCAGCGGCTGGGGGCCACCATCCCCCATGGGGTCTTGCTGGTCGGCCCTCCCGGCACGGGCAAGACGCTCCTGGCTCGGGCGGTCGCCGGTGAGTCCAATCGCCCCTTCTTCAGCCTCTCCGCCTCCGAGTTCGTGGAAGCCATCGTGGGGGTGGGCGCCTCCCGGGTGCGCGATCTGTTCGCCCAGGCCAAAGCTGCCTCGCCGAGCATCATCTTCATCGACGAGCTGGACGCCATCGGCCGGTCGAGAGCCGCGGGCGCCGGGTTCGGCGGCAATGATGAGCGGGAGCAGACGCTCAACCAGATCCTGACCGAGATGGATGGCTTCACGCAGAACCAGAACGTGGTGGTGCTGGCGGCCACCAACCGTCCGGAAGTCCTGGACCCCGCCCTCTTGCGTCCGGGGCGCTTCGATCGCCGGGTGGCGGTCGCGCCGCCCGATCGGGCCGGGTGCGAGGCGATCCTCCGCCTGCACTCGCGGGCGGTCAAACTGGCTCCCGACGTCGACCTGGCCGACATCGCCGGGGCGACGGCCGGCTTCGTCGGCGCCGACTTGCGCAACGTGGTCAACGAGGCGGCTCTGATCGCGGCCCGAAAGGGTCAGGAGAGCGTGACCCGCCGGGACTTCACCGATGCCATCGAGCGATCGGTCCTCGGCCTCCAGCGGCCGATCGTGCTCGGGCCCGACGAGCGCCGCTTGATCGCCTACCACGAGTCCGGGCACGCACTGATGGGCCTGCTGATCCCGGGCTCCGACCCGGTGAAGAAGATGACCATCGTGCCCCGCGGACTGTCCCTGGGATCGACCTACAGCCAGCCCATTGACGATCGCTACAACTATCCGGAGAGCTACCTGCGCGGCCGCATCACAGCGGCGCTGGGCGGCCGGGCGGCGGAAGAGGTGGCCTACGGCCAGGTGACCACCGGCGCCGAGTCCGACCTGCAGCAGGTGAACCAGGTCGCCCGGTCGATGGTGGTGCGCTGGGGGATGTCACCCCGGCTGGGTCCCATCAACATCACCCAGCCCGGCGGCGACGGCGATCCGACCACCCACTTCAGTGAAGAGACCGCCAAGCTGCTGGACGAGGAGGTTCGGCGCATCGTGGACGAGTGCCACCGCGAGGCGGTGCGCCTACTGACCGAGAATCGATCGCGGCTGGACCGGCTGGCCGAGACCGTGCTGAAGCAGGATACCCTCGACCAGGATGAGATCTACGCCGCCGCCGGCATCGCCAAGCCGCCCGAGCGGACGGCGCCGGTCATTGCCCCGCCGCTTCCCTCCAATGGCGCCCACCGGGAGGAAGCCCTGGCTGGGGCGCCGACCACCGCAGATCCGAGCAGCTAGCGGGCTGTAGTCAAGACGGGCGGGGCCCGGCGCTGCGCGACAGCAGAAGGAGCAGCGCGGCCAGCATGACGAGGTCGAACCCTAACACGTAGCCGAGCACTATGGGGAGGGCCTCGTGCGTCAACCGGCCGATGACCGGGATGATCAGCAGGCCGCTCACGAAGACAATCGCCCAGAGCGGATGTACTTTGCCCCGCGAGTCCGTCCATAGCGGGTTCCGGACAAACCGGACGAGCAGGATGGTCACAAAGATGCCGCCCATACCCGCGACGGCGAAGGCGCGCAGCGCGTCGGCCTGGGCCGGAGCAGTGAGCGTGGACAGCCACCACCAGGTGACCCCCAGGACCATGAAGAGTCCCAGCACACTGGAGGCAGCGAACATCAGCCGGATCTGCTGGATGGTGGCCGGTTGATTGAGACGGTCCATAGCAGAGATTGCGGTTGTAACGCGCGACCCTTCTGGGGCTTGCTTGAGATCCGGCGCGATCAGGTGTGGCGGGCGAGGTCGGCCAGGTCGGTGGCCAACAGCCTGGCGACGAGCTCGGCAACGCCCGCTCCGTCCGCTGCCTGCGTCACCAGGTCGGCCCGCTCCCTGAGCAGCGGGACGGCATTTGCCACGGCGACTCCGAACCCACAGAAGCTGAGGAGGGCCTGGTCGTTCTCCGCATCGCCAATCCCGACCACATTGCGGGGGGACACCCCCATGCCGGCCAGGGCTGCGGCCAGCCCCGTGGCTTTGTCGACCCCCGGCGGCAGGACCATCAATGAATCCTTGTTGAAAATGGGGTGGAGCTCGAGACCGAGATCCTGAATCACCTCCAGGACCGCCGTGGCGTTGGAGCTCGAGGTGGCCACCACGACCTGACCCACCGAGAGCGGCTCGACCCGCTTCTTGCGCAGGGCCCGAACGAATTGGTCGGGAGGAGGGTCTGCGAGGACTTTCGTGTGGCGGCCTGCCGGCCGATAGAGCACCGCCCCATTCTCGGCAACGACGTACTCGAAGAGATCCACGGGTCCAAAGATCCGCGACAGGTCTTTGACCTCGCGCCCGGTGACCAGGATCAGCCGGCGGCCGGAGGCGCGCAGGCGCTCGAGGGCCTGGATCGCCTCCTGGCTCACCAACCCGTCGGTGGCGAGGGTCCCGTCGTAGTCGGTGGCGACGACCAGGTAGCGCATGCTTCTCCGAAGTCTATTCAGGCCGGGGTTTGAACCCGCACCAGAGTGGGTACACTGCCCTTTAAGGCACCGTCGGGACGCTTTGACGTCCCTCCCTTCCTCAGGACCGAGCCTGAGCCTGGTCCTTCCGAGTCGATCGCCAACCAGTCATGACAGCCCTGAAGGTTGTCGGACGAGGAGGACATCGAATGTCAGCAGAGCGGAATCAGGCCCACGCCTACGTTCGCGTCGTACGACTCAAGGGGGATCCGACCAAGGTCGATGAGCACATCAGGCTGTGGACGCAGGACATCTTGCCCCTGCTCAAGAAGCAGCCGGGCTTTACGGGCGCTTCGCTCACCGGGAATCGGAAGACCGGTGATGGTCTGAGCGTTTCCTACTGGGAAT
The DNA here is from genome assembly GCA_035635515.1 of Candidatus Eiseniibacteriota bacterium. Taxonomy (GTDB): domain Bacteria; phylum Chloroflexota; class Dormibacteria; order CF-121; family CF-121; genus CF-121. Next base: position 6,834 of record DASQAY010000188.1, read on the forward strand.
CCGAGGCGACCATGAACGCGGCTCGTCCGCAGGTACGCCCCGAGGCGCAGCGAGTCCTGGGCATGACCGGGGGTAGCATCGTCGAGGACGATGCGTGCGAGGT
>DASQAY010000189.1:0-9720 GCA_035635515.1 Candidatus Eiseniibacteriota bacterium
CGGTATCCGGTGGCGATGGCCATCCCGCCGCGCGACTTGGTTCCGGTCGGGTCGTAGCCGGCCATCGCGCCCCCGGCCAGGAAGACATTCCGGGCGCGCGGCCTTCCGCTCTCGTCGGCGGGCTGGAGCCGGTCGGTCACCGGCAGGCCGACACTGGCGAAGGGTTGGGTATCGAAGAACGATTCGCTGGTTCGCTGGATCGGTTCCGCATGGTCGGCGACGATCGCGTCAAAGAACGGATCCCGAACCTGGTGAACGCCGGCTCGCAGCGCCCCGTCGACCGTATCCTCCAGCGCCAGCACGAAGGCCCGCGCCTCAACGGGATGCTCCCGGCCGGCGGCCTTGAGCCAGATCCGGGTGCAGCGGCCATCGGCGACCTCAGCCCGATGCGCCGGCGCGCCCTGCACGAAGTCGACGCCCGCCTCCTGGAGGCTCTTCCGCAGGCGATCGAAGAACCGCAGCCCCGCGACCGACGGCGGTACCGTCGGAATTTCGAAGACCGAGTGCCCGACCGCCTCCGAGAAGGACAGGTACACATCGTCCGGCCGCGTCAGGCCCAGCACCGCCGGCACCCCCAGGCGCGCGCCTCCGGGGAGCCGCTCTCGCACCCGGCTGGCCACCTCGTCGCGGAAGCCAGCATTCTCAAAGCTGCGGGCCAAGTCGATCGACGTAAACAGGCGATCGCGACTGAAACCCGGGACCGGTACGCGCATGGCGGTTACCCGCCCGCCGCCGGGCGCCCAGTGCCGCGCCAGGTTGGCCGCGGCCAGCTCGGGAGCGAAATCCTGGTATCCCTCGAATCCGCATAGCACGATCGGGTCGGCGCGGCCCAGGTCGCCGGCCGCCATGCTGGTGGGCACGAGGCAGGTCGGCTTGGGCGTCCCGGTGGCCGTGGGCAGGACCAGGTTGCGCCTCAGCGAGCCAGTCCAGGACAGGCCGGCACTGGCCAGCCAGGCCTGCACCAGCCGAACCCCGTGCTCGAGCGCATCGCGACCCGCGCGCGCGTATGGATGGTCGGGCTGAGCCTCGATCAATCGGCCAATCGCCTCCAATGGATCGGCGACCGGCTGGAGCGCCTCGGCGGACGCGTAGCCGAGCACGTCGATGGTGGCCGAGAGAAAGTACAGGGAGGTGAGGCCGGGCCACACCAGGGTTACCTCCCGGCCGGCTTCGTGCGCGGTGCGGGCGGCCGTCAGGGCCGCCAACCCCGAGCCGACCACCGTGACGTCGGTCTTCATGGCGCCGTCGGCTCCATCGCCGGCTGGCGATCCATGATCAGCTGGCGGTCCAGGTTGTAGAGCTCGAGCTGCATGGCGAGGTTGACCTGCGCCTGCCGCAGCTGGCTGCCCCAGAACACCTGGCGCACGCCACGCCAGCGGGTCTCCAGGAAATCCGCCATGGCCCGAGTCGCGGCCTGGCCGTCGGCCTGCCGATCGGTGACCAGCCTGGCGGCCAGCCGGTAGGAGCAGACGGCCGCCTGGCAGGGCCCCATCCCAGCCCGGGTGCGACGTCGAATGTCTTCCAGCGTCCGAACCGCCGGGTCGGCCAGCCAGGGTGTGACCTCCTGGGGCCGGACCAGCTCGCACTCGCAGAGCAGGGGCTGCAGCGGTGGCTCGTCGCCGTGGGGTTTGGGGACGCCCAGGCTAGCCAGGCGGTGGACGAGCGCGTCCAGCGGCTCCTCGCGATCGTTGATGGGCACCTCGCCCGTGGTGGATGGCGTGGAGACTCCCAGCCGGCGTGCCACCAGGTCGACGACCCGCTCCGCCATCAACCGGTAGGTGGTGACCTTGCCGCCCACGATGGACGTGACCCCGGCCACGCCATCACGCTCTTCGTGGTCGATGACCGCGAAGTTCCGGCTCATCTCCCGCCCCTCCGCCTCAGCCCCGAGATCGTACAGCGGCCGGACTCCCGCGTACGCCCGCATGGCCCGAGCGGTGGTGACACCGTCGACCATCAGGGCGCCCTCCTCCAGCATCAGCTTGACCTCACCCCACTCGATGGGCAGCACTTCCGGATGCGGTACGCGCACCGCCGTGGTGCCCACGATGGCGACACTCAACGCCGGGACAATGATGTCGCCGTCGCCAGGTTTGTGGCAGCGGTTGATCGCGGTGTTGACCAGCCGGTGCGAGAGCACGACCATGATCCCCTTCACCGGCACCACCTTGACTTCGACCCCCAGCAGGCGGGCCACCATCCCGGACCAGGCCCCGGTGGCGTTGATCACGGCCTGGCAGCCGATGGTCTGCTCGTCGCCGGTCAGGCTGTCGCGGACCCGGACGCCGGTCACCCGTGTGCCCTGCCGAATGAAGTCGACCACCTCGGTATAGGTCATAACCCGCGCCCCCCGCCGGCGCGCCGACTCGACGTTGGCCTGCACCAGGAAGAAGGGGTCCAGGTGGCCGTCCTCGGGCAGCCAGAAGACTGTCCGCACCTTCATGGACAGCGCCGGTTCGCGACGGCGCGCCTCCTCCACCGAGACCCGCTCGCAGGTAATGCCGGCCTGCCGGCAGCCCTCGACGAAGCGCGGTTCCCATTCCTGGTCGGAGTCGGTGACGGAGACGAAATAGCCGCCCGTATCCTCGATGGTGCTGCGGGCGATCTTCCGCAGGATGCGGCCTTCCTCCACGCATTCGATGGCGGCCTGCAGGTCGTTGACGCAGTACCGGCCGCCCGAGTGCAGCAGGCCGTGCGACCGGCCGGTCGTGCCCGAGGCCAGGTCCCCCTTTTCCACCAGGACAGCCTCGATCCCGCGCATGGCGAGGTCACGGAGCACCCCGGCCCCGGTCGACCCGCCTCCGATGACGACCACACCGGTCTGGAGGTCAGCCATGCCCGTGTCCTGGAAGCCCAAGAGGGGCGGGGAGACAGTCCCCCGCCCCTCGATGCGAACCTACTTCTTCTTGCTTCGTCCCGCTGTCGCCTTCGCCTTGGCGGGCTCCTTCTCCACCCAGTGGAGGGTCCGGTTGACGGCTTTCTTCCAGCCGGCCAGGCCATCTTCGCGCTGCTTCTTGGTCCATTGCGGCTCGAAGACCTTGTCCACCTGCCAGTTCTTGCGCAGCTCTTCCAGCGTGCTCCAGAACCCGGTGGCGAGTCCGGCACCGTAGGCGGCCCCCAGGGAGGTCGTCTCCTGGACCGTCGGACGGATGACCGGGACGCCCAGCACGTCGGCCTGCAGCTGCATCAGGAAGTCGTTCTTGACGGCGCCGCCGTCGACCTTCAACTTCTTCAGCTTGACGCCCGAGTCCTTTTCCATGGCATCCGCCACTTCCTTCGTCTGGTAGCAGATGGCCTCCAGCGTGGCCCGCACCAGGTGGGCGCGGTTGGCGTACCGGGTCAGTCCGACCACGGCGCCGCGCGCGTACATGTCCCAATGCGGGGCGAACAGTCCGGAGAAGGCCGGCACGAAGTAGATCCCGCCCGAATCCTTGACGGACTTCGCGATCTCCTCGGTCTCGTCGGCGCTCTTGATGATCCCCAGGTTGTCGCGCAGCCACTGGACGGCTGCCCCGGTGATGGCGATGGAGCCTTCCAGGGCGTAGATGGACTTGCCCGACTCGAGGCCGTACGCGGCCGTGGTCAGCAGCCCGCTCTTGGATGGCACCGCCGTCGTTCCAGTGTTCAGCAGCATGAAGTTTCCCGTGCCGTAGGTGTTCTTGGCCTCGCCCGGTGAGTAGCAGGTCTGGCCAAAGAGGGCCGCCTGCTGGTCGCCCAGGTCCGCGCACACCGGCACGGCGCCGCCCACCGGGCCGTTGCGCCGGGTGGTGCCATAGAACTTCTTGTCGCTCGATGGCCGGATCTGCGGCAGCATGGCGCGCGGCACGCGCAGCTTCTTGAGCAGCTCGTCGTCCCACTCCAGCTTCTTGAGGTCCATCAGCATGGTCCGCGAGGCGTTGCTGTAGTCGGTGACGTGGGCCCCGCCGTTGGGGCCGCCGGTCAGCCACCAGATGACCCAGGTATCGATGTTGCCGAAGAGCACATCGCCCTTTTCGGCGGCGGCCCGGGTGCCCTTGACGTTGTCCAGGATCCACTGGATCTTGGGCCCGGAGAAGTAGGTGGCGACCACCAGCCCGGTCTTCCGTTTGACGACGGGCTCGAACTTCTCATCGATCAGCTTCTGGCAGATGTCGCGGGTCCGCGTGTCCTGCCAGACGATGGCGTTGTGCACCGGATTGCCGGTCTTCTTGTCCCAGACGACCGTGGTTTCACGCTGGTTGGTGACGCCGATGCCCGAGATTTCGTCGGCCGTGATGGCCTTCTTGGCCATGGCGCCCTTGATGACTTGCTGGGTCTTGTCCCAGATCTCCATTGGGTTGTGCTCGACCCAGCCGGGCTGGGGATAGATCTGCTCGTGCTCGAGGTACTCGGACGAGACCACTTTGCCATCGTGGCTGAAGACCATGAACCGGGTGCCGGTGGTGCCCTGGTCGACGGCAGCCGCGTACTTCTTTTCCGCCATTCCGCTCTCCCTCCCTGCGACTAACTGGTTGCTGTGTTCGCCCCCTGGGGAACCTGCGCGAGTGCTTCGCTCAACGTTCGCAGCATGTAGAACGAGGACGTGGCGCCTGGATCCTGGTGGCCGATGCTCCGGTCTCCCAGGTAACTGGCCCTCCCCTTGAGCGCCTTCAAGGGGATGGTCGCCTTCATCCCGGTTTCGGCCGCCTCGGCCGCGCTGGAGAGGGCCTCGCCGATCGATGCCCCCTCCTGCAGCCGCGCTTTGGCCCGCTCAATCGCGGGCGTCAGGGCGTCGACCATCGTCTTGTCGTTCAGGTTCGCCTTGCCCCGCTCGACCACCCCTTTCAGCCCGGCCTCCAGGGCCGAGGCCAGGTCCTCCCCCGACACGGCGCTCTTCCCGTCGAGGGCCGCCCCCGCGCGCAGGAAGAAGGTGCCGTAGAGCGGCCCGCCGGCTCCACCGACCGAGCCCACCAGGGCCATGCCGGTGGTCTTCAGCAGCGTGCCCGCATCTTTATCCTTGACCGGCTCGATCTTGACCAGCACGGTCTGGAAGCCACGGTCCATGTTGATGCCGTGGTCCCCGTCGCCGATGGCGGCGTCGAGCCCCGTCAGGTACTGCTTCTGCTCGGCGATGACCCCCGCGTAGCGTTCCAGCCAGTCAACCAGCTGGGCAGTGGTCACAGCCATGGATCGACTCTACACTCCCCAGCGAAGGGCCGGGGTGTGCACCGGCGCGTCCCAGAATTTGGTCGTTTCGGCATCGAGCTTGAGCAGCGTCACCGAGCAGCCCGCCATCTCGAGGGACGTGATGTACGATCCCACCAGCCAGCGAGCCGGCTTGATCCCTTCCTTCTGAAGGTACCGGTTCACGGCGTTCGCCACCACGTAGAGCTCGATCAGCGGCGTTCCACCCATGCCGTTGACAAAGGCGATCACCTCATCGCCGCGCTTATACGGCAGGTCCTTGACCACGGTGCTGGTCAGGATCTCGGCAATCTCGTCCGCGGCCTTGAGCTTGGTGCGCTCCCGGCCCGGCTCGCCATGGATGCCGATACCCAGCTCCATCTCGTCGTCGGCGATCTCAAACGTGACCTTGCCCGCCGCCGGGACGATACACGAGGTCAGGGCCATGCCCATGCTGCGCCCATTCGCGTTCACTCTCTTGGCCAGCGCGGTGGCCTTCTCCAGGTCATAGCCGGCTTCGGCCGCCCCACCCACGATCTTCTCCAGGAGGACGGTGACGCCAACGCCGCGGCGGCCAGCCGTGTACAGGCTGTCCTGGACCGCCACGTCATCGTTGGTGATGACGGCATTGACCTTGGCCCCTTCCCCGCGAGCGAGCTCGGCCGCCATCTCGAAGTTCATGATGTCGCCCGTGTAGTTCTTGACCACGTGCAGGACGCCGGCGCCGCCGTCGACCGCCTTGGTTGCCCGGGCCATCTGGTCGGGCGTGGGCGAGGTGAACACGGCTCCCGGGCAGGCGGCATCGAGCATGCCCAGCCCGACATAGCCGCCGTGCATCGGCTCGTGGCCGCTGCCACCGCCGGACACCAGCCCGACCTTGCCCTTCTTCGGAGCATCCTTGCGGATAATCACGTTCGGGTCGTACTCCACCCGGATCAGGTCGCCGTGGGCGGCGGCCATCCCGGCCAGCGCGTCCTTGACCTCGCTCTCCGGCGTGTTGATCAGCTTCTTCAGTCGCGTCGCCGTCGTTACATCTGCCATCACGACCTCCTCTATTTGCTCGCGGTCGGCAAAATCCGTCGGAACATGAACAGGCCGATGCCCTTCCCCATCAGCAGCCCGAGCCCGATGGCCCCCAGGTTGATCCCCAGCAAGGCCGGGTTGAAAGGGTGCGCGGTCAGCGCCAGCCCAACGGCTCCAAACGCCAGTCCGGCGCCGCCGACCAGGAGCATGCGATTCAGACGGTGCATCCGTTGCGCCTGCGGCGACCGTTCTCGCGGCGGCCGGCCGGGCGAGGGGTTGCCCCCCCGCCCGTCCTGGATCGATCCGAGCCGTCGCTTCAAGCGTCGAGACACACGACCCCGATTACGCCCGCGCCCGCTGCGGTTCGCGAACCGGCGCCGTGTCCGGCCCAACCGGCGCGGCCAGATGCTGATGGACGAACGTGTCGTAGATCCAGGCACCCAGTGGCCCGCCGACGAACGGGAAGAGCGTCGTAACGATGATGTTGACATTGGGACCCGGGATGGCATTCGACCCGTATCCGATCAGAAGCATCCAGACCCGGGGCCCAAAGTCACGGGCCGGGTTCAAGGACGCCATCTCGATCGGGGCGAAGAGGCCCACCAGGGCCGCCACCACGAAACCGATCGCCACCGGAGCCAGGTTGGCCGCCGACGGGATCCGGTCCTCCACGATTCCCAGGATGCACATGACCAGGACCGCCGTGATGATGATCTCGGTGCCGATTCCCACCCACATCGGGACCTGGTTGTTGATGGCGTCGGCGTTGTAGCCGACCAGCAGTGGATGCGGCCAGTTGGCACTGAAGATCAGGCCGCTTTCGATGCCATTGGCCCCGCCCCGGACGATATGCTTGGCAGTCTCGTAGTGCGAGATGATGCCGTTCCAGACGAAGGACACGGCAGCAGCGGCCAGGAACGCGCCCACCACCTGCGAGGCGATATAGCCAGGCACCTTCGACCACGGGAACCCACGGCGCCAGGCGAGCGAGATGGTGACCGCCGGATTGAGATGCGCTCCGGAGACGGCGCCGGCGACGTAGATGGCGAGGGTGACCGCGAATCCCCAGAAGAACCCTGCCCCCAACAGGCCGGCGTTGAAACCGGCGTTCCCGGCCACCGCGTACGCCACGAAGCTGTCGCCGAGGAACACGAGGATGAACGTGCCGAGCACTTCGCCCAGATACTTCTTAGTCCAGCCTTCTGATACAGCCATCGATTCCTCCTCCCTTACAAATGCTCGTCGGTCGATGATGGCTCGCGTCCGGGTGTCCCCTCCCGCTTTCACCTCCCTCGTTCCGCACACAAACAAAAAGCCCTAACCTGCACGCTCCAGTTGGAGCGCAGAGGTCAGGACTTTTCCTTTCTGTGTCCCGCCGGTCGCTGTGCGCCTGTCATAGCACAGCGCTGGGAGCCTGTCAATACTCGGCCTGAATCCAGCGGATCCGGGGGACCTCCGCTAAGCCCGGTGGATTCGAGCTAAGGCCGAAACTCTTGCCAGACCTCGCGTCGCGAGCTGCTCACCACTTCGGCGCCGGCAGCCAGGATCCGCCGCGCCTGGTCGCTGGTGGTCACGTAGCCCGTGCCCCAAATCGGCACCGAGGTGACCGTCCGGACGGTGGCCACGACGTGCGGGATGGCCAGCGCCGGAGCGATGGCCAGCGCCTGGGGAGCCGGTGAGGCCAGCGTTCGCAGCCCGGTTTCCAGCCCGGTGGAATCCAGCGCGTGAATCCGCTGGATGGTGCGCAGCCGAAACCGGCCGGCGTCTTTCAGCACGTGCGGCTTGACCGAGATCACGCCCGAGAGGCCCAGGTCGGTGGCTACGAAGGCGAGCGCGGCGCTGTCCGGGGCCAGCCCCTCGACGCCATCCAGGTTGACGAAGATGGCGATCCCCTGGCGGGCGGCGGTCACCAGCGGTCCGACCATGGCCAGCAGGCTGCCTCGCTCTACCAGCACCTGTCGGTAGCCCAGGTCGAGTGCCTGGTGCAAGGACGCCGGATCTCTGACCGCCGGCAGGAGTTCACCAGATAGCCCGGGCGTGGTTACCGCCACAGCGGCCCCGAGCTGGTCGTGATCGCGCGCGCCCCCGCCCCCAGGATGGCCGCGCGATGGCCAGCCTCGGTGATCAGGCCACCCACGATCATGGGCGCGGCGACCCGACCCCGAAGCTGATCGGCGATCTCTGGGAAGATCACCCCCGGCAGGACCTCGACGATGTCGGGCTGGGCGCGTTCGAGCGCCGTCAGCGCCGACGGAAGGCCAAGGTCGTCGTGCAGCAGCAGCCGCTGGACCGCGATCACGCGGTCGGCTTTGGCGGCGGCGATCAGGCTCCCGTGGGAGCTGACGATGCCGTTGACACCGATCTCGCGAGCCAGGAAGGCGACGCCGGCCCGGTCCTTTCCCAGCCCGGCGATGAGGTCGATGTGGACGAAGGCCATCTTGCCGCGCGCCTGCACCGCCCACACCAGGGGGCCGAGGTGAAAGGCCGGGGCACGCAGGAAGAAGATAGCCGGGACTGGCGAGGCGAGCGCCTGGGGAAGGTCTTCCGCCCGCCGAATGCTGGCCGCCACCGGCACCCGCTCGAAGGCCTCCAGCAGGCGAGACACCGATCGGTCCGCCGCCAGCGGCCGAACAGGTGACGGGCTTGAGCGAATCGCCATCGCAATGCTCCTCCGTCGTTATTCTGCGCTTGACCGATGGGGCAAGGCAGGGCAGACTACGCTGACAGGAAGGAGGCGGGAACGCTGGAGCGACCACTGACCATCACCAACAAGGTCGGCCTGCACGCGCGGCCGGCCGCGCTTTTCGTGCAGACCGCGGCCCGATTCAAGGACACCCGGGTTGAGGTTCTCAAGGACGGCGTGCCCAGGGACGCCAAGAGCATCCTCAACGTCCTCGCGCTGGGCGTCACCCAGGGCACGACCATCGTCGTCCGCGCCGAGGGCCCGCACGCTGACGATGCCATCGCGGCGCTGAGCGACCTGGTCGACCGTGACTTCAACGAGTAGCCCTCCGCGACTGCAACTCCAGGGCATCGCCGCCGCACCGGGTCGAGTGGTCGCCCCCATCTGGCGTTGGACCGAGACGGTCATGCCCGGCGCCGCGACCGACCTCGCCGGTCCCGCCGCACCGGGCCGGTTGCTGGCGGCGCTGGAGGAGGTCAAGGGCGCGCTCGCCAGGAAGAGCGATCGGCTCCGGGCGCGAGGGGCGGCTGCGGAGGCCGGCATCCTGGACGCCCAGGCCCTCATGCTGGATGATCCGGCGCTGCTGGACGGCTCGCTGGCCCTGATCGCGCATGGACTGCCGGCCGACGACGCGGTCGAGCAGGCACTGGAGCCGTTTGCGGCCATGCTGCGCGGGTCACCGGATCCGGTCTTCCAGGCGCGGGCGGCTGACGTCCACGATGTGGTCGCGCAGATCCGCCGTGCGCTGCGCGGCTCGACCGAGGGCCCGGCGCCGGCGCAGCCTTCGATCCTGGTGGCCCGCGACCTGGCGCCCTCGCAGACGGCGGGCCTCGACCGTGAGCTGGTGGTCGGCTTCGCCACCGAGCAGGGCA
>DASQAY010000190.1:0-8384 GCA_035635515.1 Candidatus Eiseniibacteriota bacterium
CCACGGAGGCTCGCCCTGGCGGCGGCCGCGGTGCTCATCGTGATTGGCGCCCTACTGGCCATCCCTCAGACACGGGACACCGTCGCCCGCTGGTTCGGAGTCAAGGGGGTGATCGTCAACACCGTGCCTTCACTGCCACCAGGCCCGCTCGGTCACGACCTCCAGCTTGGCTACCGCACCACTTTGGCCGACGCCGGAGCCGGTGTCCGTTTCCACATCCTGGTTCCAGCCGACCCCGCCCTCGGGCAGCCCGACGAAGTGTGGCTCAACCAGGCGGTGCCGCAGGGCGAAGTGTCCTTCGTCTATCACACGCGACCCGGGCTGCCGACCTCGAGTACGACCGACGTGGCCATCCTGGTAATGGAGATCCAGGGGAGCGTTGATAAGAACGTCTTCGGAAAGATGATCGGCCCGGGGACCACGCTCACCGAGGTCACGGTCAACGGAGGTCCCGGCTACTGGATCGAGGGCAACCCGCACGTCATCTTCTTTAAGGACGCCCTGGGCAACTTTCGCGACGAGAACCTGCGCCTGGCCAGCAACACTCTCCTCTGGCAGCAAGGAGACGTCACGCTCCGGATCGAGGGGCCACTGACCAAAGCCCAGGCCCTCCAGATCGCCGCCTCGATGCAATAGCTCGCTCCCTACTGACTTCTCCCTCACCTTTGGGGGAGTGGCGGTGGTGGGGTCTCGGTAACCCATGGCCCTCTCGTTCGTTTGTATGGGGCGTGCGTACCTGGCGTTCGTGGCGAGCCCAACTGGCCGCCGCTCTCCTGATCGTTCTGGCCTCCGGCGTCGCGCTGGCGATCCATCTGGACAAGCCGGTTCGCCGGACACCAGCCTCGAGTCCCTCGGGGACGATCTCGGCGTCGCTCCCGCCGTTTCCCGACTGCGCCAAGCCCGACCTGCCAATCGAGTCGTTTCCTTATGTCATGCAGCAGACCGACGGCGGCTTCAGCGGATGCGTGCGGGTTGATCAGGCCCGGCCTGGAACCTACCCGGTGATCGCCCAGGGTTCGCCCCACAAGTGTTGCGCGTTTTCCGCCACGCCTTCTCGCGAGGCCCTGGGCGTTTCCCCGCCAGCCGGACCGCCGGGAACCCTGGTGACCATCACCGGCACCAGCACGAGGCCACCCAGCGCCGCTATTTTGCAGGCATCGCGAGCCCTGCAGCTAGACGACCACACGCAGGCGTGCTGGGTTGCCTGCGACGTGCTCAGCTATTCCCCCGTGGTGAAGTGGTCACCCAGTTCTGCCGGGCAATTTGAAATCTCCTTCCTGGTGCCCTCCGGGCCGTGGATGACCGCCGTGGGCATCCAGCGGCCGGGTCCCGGCCATTACCCTATCGTCCTGCCCTGCATACCGGACTCATATGACCAGGGAAAGGGATGCAAGTCGGAGCAGTTCACGGGCAGCTTTCAGATCACGGGTCCGGTTCCCTCGCTGTGCGGCGCTGGCCAGCCCTGCTCCGCGATCGAGGTCAACCCCACCCAAGGTCCGCCCGGCAGCGTCGTAGCCGTCCGGGGTTGGGCCCCGCTGGTCGGGCTGGGCGGCCAGGCGCTCGTCTATCTGCGGGTGCAGACGGCCAGCACCGCCTGGGACTCGTTCCCGACACTGGCGTCGACCTCCTTCCGGGTGACCGCGCAACCCGACTGGGCATCGTTGGGAACCCTCCATCCGCTGTCGATCCTGCGCAGCGGCCTTGACGCGTTCGGCGGGGATCCGGCCAACCCGCAGCGCTTCGCGTACTGTGCAGGCAACGCCATCCAGGTCACGGCCGACGGTGGCCAAACCTGGACCCCCATCCCGATCCAGGGGGCGGTGGCGGCTTCGGCGCCGACCAAGTATCCGCTGGGTACCCGCTACCAGGCGAATCCGGTTTCGTGCGATACGGTCGCGCTCGACCCGGCGCATGGTGGGTCGTTCTTTGCCCTGTTCACGACGGTCGACCACAATGGACCGCCTCCGATGTTCTACGTCGGCTACTTCACCACGGACACCGGTCGGACCTGGCATCCGGTGCCGATTCCAGCGGGATCGGACATGGGCGCCTTTGGCGGCTTTCAGGTCGACCTCTCCGGCGTTCGGGCCCTCTATCCACTGTGGTCCGATTCGCTGCCCCCGGATCAGCCCGGCTTGGCCGTTGAGTTGACCGTCGATGGCGGTACTACCTGGAAGAGTGGGAACATCCCTTGTCCGCAGGCTGGACCCTGCGCTGCCCTCGGCAGCAAGGCCTGGGCACGATGCATGGCGGTCGAGGGCTGGGAGGCCGTGCTCGTCTCAACCGATAACGGTAAAGATTGGAGCACCACCAACCACATCAGGTCCTGCTGGCGAGTAGTGGAACTCGTTGGGCTGGCCGACGGAAGACTCGTGACCCTGGACGGCCGGAGTCAGTTCCCGCTCACGGTTTCTGACGACGGGGATCGAACGTCACGCACCATCGCCCTGCCGCTGCTCCCGAACCAGACCAATACCTATCCTGATTACGGCAACCTGGAACTCCTGCCCGATGGACGGCTGCTGTCAGTCTCACTGCGCTGGTACCTGCTGGGACCGGGAGCCAGCGCATGGTGCTCGGTCGCAAATGGTCCCACTGGGAATCAGACCGCTGAGCCAGCGCCCCCTGCCCCACAGCTGATCGGGGACCAGTTCTGGTGGCTGGACGGCTCGCCCGGGACGCCACACAGCTTCGCTCTGAGCGCCCTCCACTGCTGACCGCCGGCTTGCGCCGGACAACGGGCCTCCCTCCGCCCTAGAATCGAATGGGAGGGAGCAGAATCCATGGCCGGAACAGCTAACGACCTTCTCTGGAAACTGGCGGAGAGCGACGAAGTCGACATCGAGACCCGACGGGACTCGACCTCGCCGCTGCACCGCACCACCATCTGGATCGTGCCCACCAAGGACGGCGTCTACGTTCGGTCGGTCAAAGGCAAGGAGGGACGCTGGTACCAGGAAGCGGTTGCCAATCCGCACGTCAGCCTTCGCGTCGGCCAGCGCAAGGTGGCTGCCCGGGCCGAACCGGAGCACAATCCCGCCGTTATCGGGGAGGTGAGCGCCGCCTATCGCCAGAAGTACGGAGAGCGATGGCCAAACGAGACGGAGCCAATGGTCCGGCCCTCGGTACTGCCGACAACCCTCCGCCTGGCTCCAGCCTAACGGTCGGAAGCCAGCGGCCCAGCCAGGTTATCCAGTTGCGGCGGGCAACCACAGGTCGTGGAACGATACGATGAGGGTGATGGGAGGAGGGCGCCCGACGATTCCGCTGCGGGACACCTTCGGCCGGGTGGCGGACGACCTGCGCATCTCGGTCACCGACCGGTGCAACTTCCGGTGCGTCTACTGCATGCCGGCGGCCGGGATGGCCTGGCTGCCCCGCGATGAGATCCTGAGCTTCGAAGAGATCGTCCGGCTGACGCGGATCCTGGTAGAGGAATGCGGGGTCCGCACCATCCGGTTCACCGGCGGCGAGCCGCTGGTGCGCAAAGGCCTCGAAGACCTCATCGCCATGGTTCGCGACATCGACCCGGGTCTCGACCTGGCCATGACCACCAACGGCATCCTGCTGGGCGAGAAGGCCCAGGCGCTGCGCGACGCCGGGCTCCGCCGGCTGAACGTCAGCCTGGACACGCTTCACTCCGACCGCTTTCGCACCATGGCCCGTCGCGATGGGCTGGCGCGCGTCCTCGATGGGCTGCGGGCGGCGCGGGCGGCGGGCTTCGACCCGATCAAGCTGAACATGGTCGTGATGCGCGGCCAGAACGAGGATGAAGTGGTGGACTTCGCCCAGCTGGCACGCACCGAGGGCTACGAGGTGCGCTTCATCGAGTTCATGCCGCTGGACGCCGATGGGATCTGGAAACCAGAGACGGTGGTCGCCAGCCGGGAGATCATCGAGGCCATCGACCGCGAGTATCCGCTGCAACCAGTGCTCGGCGACCGGCCGGCGCCGGCCACCCGCTTCCGCTTTCGGGATGGCAGCCAGGGCGGGATCGGGGTGATCGCCTCGGTCAGCGATGCCTTCTGCAAGGTCTGCAACCGCATCCGGCTGACCGCGGAGGGTCACATCCGTACCTGCCTCTTCTCGCTCCAGGAGCACGATGTCAAGGCGCTCCTTCGGGGCGGCGCGTCCGACGCCGAGATTCGGGACTTCGTGGTGGCCGCGGTCTGGCACAAGGAAGAGGGCCACAAGATCGGCGCGGCCGACTTCGTCCGTCCGGAGAAATCGATGAGCCAGATCGGCGGCTAACCGGCGACTCGCAGGACGGCCGACCCGTGCACTTCGCCCGCCCGTAGCCGGCGCAGGGCCTCATTCGCCTCTGTGAGGGGCATCACCTCGATGGAGGTGCGGATCGGCACCCTGGGAGCCAACGCCAGGAACTCTTCGCCGTCCTGTCGGGTGAGGTTCGCGACCGACCGGATCGATCGCTCTTCCCAGAGCCAGGCGTAGGGAAACGACGGGATGTCGGACATGTGGATGCCGGCGCACACGACGACGCCGCCGCGGGCCAGCACCTGCAGGGCAGCCGGGACCAGCGCGCCAACGGGCGCGAAGATGATGGCCGCATCGAGCTCTTCTGGCGGCCTCTCGTCGCTGCCGCCCGCCCATTCGGCGCCCAGCTCCCGGGCAAACTGCTGGCCGACCGTGTCGCTGCTGCGGGTGAAGGCAAACACGCGGCGGCCCTGAAAGCGGGCGACCTGGGCCACGATGTGGGCCGAGGCGCCGAAGCCATACAGCCCGAGCCGCTCGGCGTCACCCGCCAGCCGAAGCGACCGAAAGCCGATCATCCCGGCGCACAACAGGGGGGCCGCCGCCGCGTCGTCAAAGCCAGCCGGAATCGGAAAGCAGTACTGCTCGTCCGCCACGATCAGCTCCGCGTAGCCGCCGTTCCGGTGATAGCCCGTGAACTCGGCGTGCAGGCAGAGATTCTCCCGACCGCTCCGGCAGTAGCGGCAGGTCTGGTCGGTGAACCCCAACCAGGGCACCCCCACGCGCTGGCCAGGCCGGAAGCGGGTGCCGCCATCGATCACCTCGCCGACCACCTGGTGGCCGAGCACCAGCGGCAGCTTGGGATCGGGCAATTCGCCATCCACAATGTGCAGGTCCGTCCGGCAGACCGCGCAGGCGCGCACGCGGATCCGGATCTGGCCCGGTCCGGCCACCGGATCCGGCAGTTCCGCCACGCGGAGTGGCGTTCTGGGCCGGCCCAGCACCATGGCGCGCACGCCATTCATGGTGCGCCACCCGCGCGATCGACCGCACGTAGAATGGGATTGGATGCCGGGGGACCTCGCCGATAAGAAGGCCGTGCCGTCCAGGAGCGGCACTCCGCCGCTGCGGCTGGAGCAGATCCAGCCGCTGCTGGCCCACCTTGAGGGCTGGCGTGCTGAAGACGGTAAACGGCTCATCAAGAGCTACAAGTTCAAGAACTTCGTCGAAGCCGTCCGATTCGTGAACGCGCTCACCCCCGTCGCCGAAGAACAGGGGCACCACCCGGACCTGTACGTGACCTGGGGTGAGGTGAAGGCCTCCTTATCGACCCACAGCATCGGCGGGCTGTCCGAGAGCGACTTCTCACTGGCCGCCAAGCTTGACCGGGTGTACCAAGACGCCGGCAAGCCCGCCTGACCTGTGATCCGGCTGCTACACGGCACCGAGCGGTACCTCATCGATCGTGCGGTTGCCAGGATCGTCGAGGAGGCGCGTGCCGGCCTCACGCTCGAGTTCAACTTCGAGGACCAGCAGGCGGACCGCCTGAGCGCCGATGCCTTCGCCGGGCTGGCCGGCACCCTGCCATTCATCGATCCCCGGCGGGTCCTCGTCCTGCGCGAGTGGAACCTGCTCACCGGCAAGCGACCGAAGAGCGGCGAGGCGGAGCGGGCGGCCGAGGTGATCGCGGCCCTGTCCGAGACGACAGACCTGATCCTGATCGTCCACGCGCTGGTGCCGCCGGCCAACCCCATCTATAAGGTGGTGGCCGCCGCGGAGCGGCAGCAGCGAGCCCGCATCGAGCGGTTCGAGCCGCCGCGTCCCTCCGAGCGGCCAGGCTGGGTGCGCAAGCTGGCCGAAGATCGGGGCTTGACCATCGCGCCCACCGCGGTGCGCCTGCTCCTGCAAAAAGTGGAACCCGATCTTTCGCTGATCGACCAGGAAATCGCCAAACTCGCCCTGTACATCTTTCCAGCGACCCGCATCGACGACGTCGCGGTGGCGGCGCTGGGCAGCGAGTCCCGCGAAGACGAGATCTTCGCGCTGACCGACGCCCTCGGCCGCGGGCGGCCGGGCGAGGCCTCCGCGGTGCTGCAGGGCCTGCTCGATGCTGGCACCGAGCCGACCTATGTGCTCTATTTGCTGGTGCAGCACTGGCGTCGCCTCTTGCAGGCGCGCGCCGCCCAGGACAAGGGGGTCGGCCTGTCGGCGCTGCAGGCGCGTGGCCTGGACCACCCCTTCGTGGTGGAGAAGGCGTATCGACAGGCGGAGGCCTACACGCTGCAGGACCTGGAACGTGGGTTCCACGACCTGCTGCGGATGGAGGAGCTGATCAAGCTGGGCGAGCTCGACGCCCGGCTGGCCGTCGAAGGCTTCGTCCTGGAGCGAACGCTGGCTTAGCTTAGCTCGGGCGAAGCTGGCCCCGGAGCGGCTGCGCCTCCTCAGCGCAGCCGCAATGTACGACGTCTCGGCTCACTGGCCGGACTTCATCGTCTCGAGCAGCTCGGCCAGGCGCTCCATCGACTCGTTGGCCCCCTGCTCCATGCCAGAGGCGACCATGCCGTCGCGGTCTGCCACAGACTGGAAGACCTGGTGCGCCACCAGCCGCGTCTTGTTGCCGAGAGGTTCAAAGGTCGCCGTCTGCAACGCGACGTGGCCGGGCACCCCTTCATACTCGAAGGTCGCGACGATCCGCTCTGGAGCGACGACGTCGTGGTTGACACCCCGGAAACCGTGCTGGCCGCCGTCAGCGGCGACATGGACCACGCGCCACGAGCCTCCTGGGCGCGAGTCGAACTTGTCGATCTTGATCTCGTACTGGCGCGGGCCCCACCACTGCGCGAACAGCTTCGGGTCCGTGTAGGCCTTGAAGACGAGCTCGCGCGGCGCGTCCAGAACCGTCGTCGAAATGATCTCCTGCTTGCCAGGCTCGATCACGTAGTCGGTCTTAGGCGTCGTGGTGCTTCCCTTCGCGTTCATGGGTTTTCTCCTTCTTGATCAGATCCTGCAGAACTTCATCGAGTCGCTCGAAGCTTTGGTCCCAGAAGCGCTGGTACTCCCCCACCCACTCGGACGCCTCCTTCAGCCGGCGTCCGTCGAGGCGGCACGGCCGCCACTGCGCGTTGCGGCTTTGGGTGATCAGGCCGGCGCGCTGCAGCACTTTCAGGTGTTTGGAGATGCCGGGGAGACTCAGGTCAAACGGTTTGGCCAGTTCCGTGACCGAAGCCTCGCCCTGGGCAAGACGAGCCAGGATCGCTCGCCGGGTGGGATCGGCGAGGGCTGCAAACGTGACGCTCAGGTGATCGGTTGCCATCGTAGTTTGCTCTTAGGTTAATTAACCAAACAGTAGAATAACGCGCCCGGCGACCCCTGTCAAGCCCCCGGGGCGGGGCCGGCGAAGGTTTCGTCCTGGGGCGAACGCTAGTCCATCCGCGGCCAAACAGCGCCGACAGCCGCGATCACCGACCGCGACTCAAGCCGGGTCGCCAGGTCGTAGATGAACGTCATGCCCGTGGGGAGCGTCGGGCTCATGAAGCACGCGTCGCTGGCTGTGCACAGGCGCTCCTCGCGATCCCAGAGGATCGTCGGCGTCAGGAACACGGCATCCACCCGGCCGCCGGACGAGATCGAAAACGTGGTGCCCGCGGAGACGCTGAAGACGTTGACATGGGGAAGGCCGGTGGAGTCTCGCACGGAATAGGCAATCCATTTCCCATCGGATGACGCCCGCGGCCGGATCCATTTGACACCGGGCAGAACCAGGCTGGTCGTGCCGGTCGGGTCCCACCGATACACGCCGCCCTGGTCACGGTAGAAAAGACCGGTGCCCGCCCAGACCGCCATGGTGATTCCCTGAGGCAGCGCCTTCACCAGGCTGCCATCGGCGGCCGCACGCACCTGGGACGGGCCGGTAAACGTGGTTTCCAGGGCAATGTATTGCCCATCCGCTGAGAACGCCAGGAACGTGTCGTCATCGTCGGCTGAAACGCCGCGCCCAGGAACGCCGGGCAGCGTTGTCAGGACCCGGTCCTGGCCCCGCTGACGAATGTGGAGCTCCCATGACCCCGCCCCGGAGAAGGCGTCGGTCCCGGCTGTCGCGCGGATATAC
The DNA here is from genome assembly GCA_035635515.1 of Candidatus Eiseniibacteriota bacterium. Classification (GTDB taxonomy): domain Bacteria; phylum Chloroflexota; class Dormibacteria; order CF-121; family CF-121; genus CF-121. The sequence goes on from DASQAY010000190.1 coordinate 8,321, forward strand.
GCCAGGCTCCCGTCCGGGCTCCACGCGAACGTGCCGGCACCGAAGCCGCCGTTCTGCCAACGCA
>DASQAY010000191.1:0-5030 GCA_035635515.1 Candidatus Eiseniibacteriota bacterium
GCGGCGCGCTCAAGGATGTGCGGCCGGACGACCTGGCTGCCCTGGTCGTGTCCGAGGCCGTCCGGCGCATCAACCTCGATCCCGCCAGCATCGAGGACGTCTTCTTCGGAGCGGCCAATCAGGCAGGCGAGGACAACCGGAATGTGGCGCGGATGGCGGTCCTGCTGGCCGGCCTGCCGGTCGAGGTGCCGGGGGCCACGGTCAACCGGTTGTGCGGCTCCGGTCTGCAGGCGATCGTGTCAGCCACCCGCGAAATTGAGACCGGTAACGGCGACGTCTTCCTGGCCGGCGGGGTGGAAAGCATGACCCGAGCCCCCTACGTGCTGCCCAAGATGACGCAGCCTTTCGCCCGCGGTCCCCAGACCGTGTACGACAGCGCGCTGGGCTGGCGCATGGTCAATCCCCGCCACCCCGACCGGTGGACGATCGGCCTCGGCCAGACGGCCGAGGTCGTCGCAAGGCAGTTCGGCGTCACCCGCGAGGCTCAGGACCAGTTCGCGCTGGAAAGCCACCGACGGGCGGTGGCCGCTCAGCAAGCGTGCCACTTCAAAGCCGAGCTGGTCCCAGTGACCCTGGCGGACGGCTCGGTCGTCGATCGCGACGAAGGGCCCCGATCGGATACGTCTCTTGAGAAGCTGGCCCAGCTCAAGCCGGCGTTCGAAAAGGACGGAACCGTGACCGCCGGGAACTCGTCACCGCTGAACGATGGCGCGGCCTGCCTGACCCTGATGTCGGAGGGGCACGCCCGCTCGCTCGGCCTTCGGCCGCTGGCCCATGTGCGCGCGGCCGCCAGTGCCGGGGTCGACCCATCGGTCATGGGGTTGGGCCCCATCCCGGCCAGCCGCAAGGCCCTGCGCCGAGCCGGCATCGCGGCCACGGACCTGGACGTGATCGAACTCAACGAGGCCTTCGCGTCGCAGGCGATCGCCTGCATCCAGGAGCTCGGCCTGGACCCGGAGCGGGTCAACCCAAACGGGGGCGCCATCGCCCTCGGCCATCCCCTGGGAGCCAGCGGGGCGCGCATCACAGCCACGCTGGTCCACGAACTGCAACGGCGGCAAGGCCGATGGGGGCTCGCCACCATGTGCATCGGGGTGGGCCAGGGCATCGCCCTGGTGGTGGAGCGGGTCGCCTAGTCCCGGCCGGAACTCAGATTTACCTTCGCGTTACGCGGCGGAAGCCAGGCTGTGGGCGACCTGTGACAGGAGGCTACCAGGCCATGTAAGGGGCGGCGCCCATCATCACTTGTGGGGGATAGCTAGATGGGCAGATATCGCGCCCGGCGCGGGCTCGCGCGCGCGCCAATGCTACTCGGCGCTGTGGTCCTCGGCCTGATCCTTACCGCCCTTCCCGCGGCTGCCGGCGAGCCGGCAGGGACGGTAAGCGTAGACAGCCTCTGGAACCAGCCCGGTGGCTTGAACGTGGACAGCGGCTGGTACTTCCTTCAGCAATGGTGGGACCAGGCGGCGCTAACCACGACTCGAGATCGCACCCAGCGGGGGCTGGCGGAGCTGGCCCAGGCGAATACGGATCTCCTGAACGCCTACAGCTTGCTGGCGGAGTCGAGCACGGACCCCGGCCCGCATCCCGTGCCGGGGATCGATCCGCTGCTGTCCGGCCTCTACGCCACGGTCACCGGCGTGCACGTGAAAGCGCCGGTGGGCGGCTTCTTCGCGGGCCTCAACCAGGCCATGCTGAATGTCGAAGGGCGCGGCTCAACCGCCGACATGATCCAGAGCTTGCTGCAAGACTTTGAACAGCGCCAGCAGGCGGCCGACCGCGACCTGGCCCAGAGCTCGGGCTTCAAGAGCCTGTGGGCCGCCAACTCCCTCCGCCAGGCCGGCGTGATCGCAAACCTCCAGGCCCTGGCCGGCGAGGTCTCCGACGCGGCGAGCCTGCGGACGGCCGTCACCGACCTGGACCATCAGCGCAAGAACATCCTCAAAGAGCACGAGGGCCTGAAGGACTAACGAGGGGCTGGGGGCGACGGCGGCGCATCCCCCGAGGCCTTAGCCCGAATCCGGCTTAACTTAAGTTAAGCCGGATCGCTTAGAAGTCGTCCTCGTCGTCGACGCCTTCGAGCGTCAGCATCAGCCCATCCTGCAGGTCGTACAGCGCCTCCATGGAGGCGGCGATGCTGAGGTCCTCGGGCGCGTGCTGGCCCAGGCCGTGACTCATCTCGTCGGCCAACCGCTGGACCCGCACGGCCAGGTCGGGCGGCATCTGGGTCTCTTCCGCAATATTGAGCATCTCGAGCTCGTTCAGGAGCTCGTCGATGTACCGGATGCGATTGCGGCGGGCGTACCGCTGCTCACGCTCCAGCTGCCACCGCTCGCGCAGGGCCGAAATCTCGACTGAAGTCTCCTCGATCATCCGTCCTGAACTCCTCGTGTCCTGCATCGTGCTCAATCCCTAACTCTACGGTCGATCGCCCAGTTGGTCAAGAAGTTGCTCTGACAATCCTGCAGCGCCATTGTGGGAAAAGGTCACAGCGCAAACCGGGACTTTTGAGTTCAGACGGGCTCAACCCTGTGCTATCGTCGGGGCGTCGTCTCGACTGCACACCTTGCCGCCTGGGCACGGCCACGGCCGGGCTATCTGCTGGTCCTCACCGCCGCGGTGTGTTACGCGGCCGGTGGAAACGGGGTCAAAGTCCTCTTCCAGCGGGGCTACGCCCCCGTGACGCTGGCCCAGCTGCGCATCGGGTTCGCCTTCGTCTGGCTGCTGGTCATTGTTCTGGTCGTCCGTCCCCAGCTGCTCCGCGTCCCCCGCCGCGAGCTGCTGCCCCTGGCCATCTTCGGGACGGTGGCCATCGCCGGGGTGCAGGTTGTCTACTACCTGGCCATCGCCAGGCTGAACATCGCGGTCGCGCTTTTCGTGCAGTACCTCGGACTGGTCGGGATCACGGCCTGGGAGCGATACCGGCGCCAGCAGCAGGTGGCCGCCCACGTGTGGGCGGCGCTCGGCCTGGTGCTGCTTGGGTCCTTCTTCATGGTGGGCGCGTACCGACCCGAGCTGCTGCGGGTGAACCTGCCGGGTATCGGGCTGGCCTTGTTGGCCGCCGCCCTGCTCGCCTTCTTCTTGCTGCGTGCCTCCACCCTGGTGCAACGGATTAACCGCTGGACGATGCTCGTGTACGCCTTCGGCGCTGGGACCGTGATGTGGATCGCGTACGACCTCGCCCTCCGCCCGACACTGCCTGGCTCCCTTTCGGTGTGGGGCGCAATGGCTGTGATCGGGTTGCTCGGCACGCTGCTGCCGTTCGGCCTGGAGGTGGCAGCGCTGCAGAGGCTGCGTCCCTCGGTGGTCGGCATCGTGGCCACCGCCGAACCGGTGTTTGCCGGGCTGATCGCCTTCTTCGTGCTCCGCGATCTTCTCGAGCTGCCGCAGGTGCTGGGCGCCGTGCTGGTGCTGGCCGGCATCGTGGTGGTCCAGCTGGGGGCCGATCCGCCCAATGTGGTCGCCGCTCCCGTTTCCCCTGATTGACCGTGACCGCCTGGGCCATCGAGCATTTTGACGAGGTCGGGAGCACCCAGGACGTGGCCCGGGAGCGGCTCGTCGACGGCCGGGTGATCGTGGCTGCCTGGCAGCGGGCGGGTCGAGGGCGTCACGGGCGGCCCTGGAGCGCGCCGCCGGGACTGGCCTTGCTGTTTTCGGCAGTGATGGTACCGCCCGAGGAAGTGACTCCCGTCCTCCCGCTCCTGGCGGGAATCGCCGTGCACGACGCGATCGCCGCGATGGTAGGCATCGCGGTCGACCTGAAGTGGCCGAACGACGTGCTGACAGACGGCGCGAAAGTGGCGGGCATCCTGGTGGAGCGTCCCTCGGGCCCGTTCGCCATTCTCGGGGTGGGCATCAATGCCAACCTGGAGGCTGCGGACCTTCCCGGCGATGCGGCCACGTCGCTCTTGATCCGCACCGGGCACCACGTTGACCTCGACGCCTTGCTGGCGGCCGTCCTGACCCAGCTCGATCAGTGGCAGGAGCGAGCGGTATCGGCCGGAACCGGCGCGATCGTCGGCGCGTGGCGTGAGCGGACCCTGATGCTCGGCCGGCCGGTCGAGGTGGTGCTCCCCGACCGGACAGTTCGCGGGATCGCCGAAGACGTGACCGCGAGCGGCGCCCTGCTTGTCCGCAGCCCACGTGGTGTCGAAGCGTTTATCGCGGGCGACGTCCGCCAGGTACGCCAGCGGTAGGAGCGGCCTTTGGCCGAGGGGGGCATCGGCGTGCATCGGCACGACGATACGGCGGAGTCAAGATGCAAAAAGCAACCGTGGCGAGCGACTCTTGACTCCGCCGACTACGGGGGGATCTGCCCCCGTGTCAGTCATACGTCATGCCGTTGTCCTGGATGAACCCACCCTCGTGACGGCCCTCGGGATCGTGGTGGGTGAAGTGGATCAGCCCGCCCTGGGCATTCCAGATGTACTCGCCGTGCACGATCACGTGGTCGCCGACCGCCACCGGCGCGCGCGGGGCGATGCTCAGGTTGTGCTCCACCAGTAGGGTCAGGTCGCCCGAGGTCAGCCTGATGATGAATTGCTCATGCGTGCCCGAGGCACTCACGCGATCGGGGAGCACCTGCACGACCGTCGCGTCGGCGGTGACTTCCACGTGAGACTGGTGGCTCTGAAAGTCCTGGACGATGGCTCCGTCGTCGGGCTGTGCCGTCGCCGCGCAGGCGACCAGCGCCGCGGCCGCTAGGAACGAAACGAGGGCACTGCGCATCCGGCCCACTATAGGAAGGAGGGCCGTGGCCGCGGTCCGGCCCTCCTACCGCGCCGGCTAACTGACCGTGACCACCCCGATCATCTGGGCGTGGATGGTGCAGTGATAGTTGAACGTCCCGGCGTTAGCGAAGGTCACCAGGAACTTGGCGCCGGCACTCTGCAGGCAGGAGTCGAAACTGCCGTCGTCGGCCGTCACGCTGTGCTGGTTTCCCTGATCCGTAAAGTCCCATTCCACCGAGTCGCCCTTCTTCGCCGTGATGGTCTTCGGCTGAAACGCGCCGACCGTGTTCGGGTCGGACA
>DASQAY010000192.1:0-6442 GCA_035635515.1 Candidatus Eiseniibacteriota bacterium
ACCCGGACACGTTTTCTGCCTTCAGGGACGGCGGCGCCCTCCGGATCACGGCCACCTTCCGGCTGGGTTCGGTCGCGTTACCAAGCCCGGCGGCGGGAAACTACGTTCTGCGAGTTACCTGGCAGGTGCCCGATGGCTCGGCGGTCTCGCTGGTGGCGCAGGTCCCGGTCACCCTCACCGGCTAACTTTCTTTTGTCGGCTCCCCCAGGTCGGGCAGGTCCATGTTGTTGACCAGGTCCTTGAAGACGGTCAACTTCTCTTCGTCCTCTTCTTTCTCGGGGAGGACCCCGGCCTTGTCCAGGACTTCCTGGGCGACCAGGATGGGGCAGGTCAGGCGCACCGCCAGGGCGATGGCGTCGCTGGGCCGGGAATCGATTTCGACGTCCTTGCCGTCGATGCCAATGAACAGCCGGGCATAGAAGACCTCGTTCGTGAGCGCCGTGACCTGGATTTTCTTCAACTTCATGTCGGCGCTCTGCAGGATGTTGGCCAGCAGGTCATGGGTGATTGGCCTTTCGGGGGTGATATTGGTGATCTTGAGGGCGATGGCGTTGGCCTCGTAGATGCCGATCCAGATGGGCAGAAACCGCTCGGCGTCTTTCTCCTTCAGGATCACGACGTGCTGGCCGCTGGGCATGTGAACCCGGATGCTATCGACCTGCATCTCGATGAACTTCGACATGCCGCTTCCTATCTTAACATCGGAGTTTTTGGCCACAACCTGCGACCTACAATGGGTCGGTGACCGAGCCAAACGGACGCGAGCGCCTGGTCCTGATCGACGGCCACGCGCTCGTCTACCGGGCGTTTTTTGCCCTGCCCTCCCTGACCGACCGGGACGGCCGGATGGTCAACGCCGCCTACGGCTTTACGTCGATGCTGCTCCTAGCCCTGCAGCAGCATCCGGACTACATGCTGGCGTCTTTCGACCTGGGCGGCGTCACCTTCCGGCACCAGGAGCTGGCCCAGTACAAGGCCACCCGACGGCCCACGCCCCCGGAGCTCAGCCAGCAGATCCCCCTGGTTCGGGACATCGTCAAAGCCTTCGGCATCCCCATCTATGAAGTCAAGGGCGTGGAAGCCGACGATGTGATCGGCACCCTGGTGACCCAGGCCAGCCCGCGAGGGCTGCACAGCACCATCGTGACCGGGGACCTGGACGCGCTGCAGCTGGTGGAGGCGAACGTCGACGTGCTGGCCAACCGGCGGGGGGTCAGCGAGACGACGCTCTACACCACCGAGAAAGTCCGTGAGCGCTACGGGCTGGAGCCCATCCAGATCGTCGACCTCAAGGCGCTGGTGGGGGACACGTCCGACAACATTCCGGGGATTCCCGGCGTTGGGGAGAAGACCGCCATCAAACTGATCCAGGAGTTCGGGACGGTCGAGAACCTGCTGGCCAACACGGCCAAGCTGCCCCCCGGCAAGGTCCGCAAGCTGATCGAACAGTACACGGACCAGACGCTGCTCAGCAAACGGATGGCGACCATCGTTCGCGACGTAGACGTCCAGCTCGACCTGACGCGGGGATCAGCACGCGATTACCGGCCAGACGCGGCGCGGACGATGCTCGCCGACCTCGGGTTCCGCAGCCTGGCCCAACGCGTCCCCACCACCTGGCGCGATACGACCGCCATTGCTGCCCCGCCCATCCTGGCCCAGCGGCCGGCCACCAAGAATGGTCCGGCCCAGACCACGCTGGCGCTCGAAACCCGCGCCTCCAGCGGCGCCGCCGTGACCATCCTCCGGGACCTGGAGGACGTGACCGCCCTGGCAGCGCGAGCCGCGGCCGCCGATGAGATCGCCTTCCAGGTCGTGATCCAGGACGAGACACCGCGGCTCGGCCACTTTGCCGCCCTGGTCATCGCGCTCGATCCGGAGACCGTTTTTTACCTGCCCTTAGCTCACGAGCAGGAGCCGGCCCTGTCGCGCACGGCCGTGCTCGAGCGGCTCCGCGCCATCCTGGAAAGTCCGCGGCCGACCAAGACCGGCTTCAACCAGAAGGCCGACATCCTGGCGTTGCGGGCCGCCGGCATCCGCCCAGCGGGTTTTACGTTCGATCTTCTGGTTGCTGCCTACCTCCTGAATTCGGGCATTCGCACCCCCAGCCTGGAAGCCCTGGCGTCTGATGTCTTGCACCAGGCGATCGAGGGCCGGGAGACGCTGCTCGGCAGCGGCAAGACCGCCATGGCCGTCACCCAGGTCGAGCAGGCTCGGGCGGCTGCCTTCTTCGCCGACCGGATGCGCACCACGCTGTCGCTGGTCCCTCGCTTGCAGGCCGACCTGGAGCGGCTCGGCAATAGTGCCCTGTTTCGCGAGCTCGAAATGCCGCTGGTCCCGGTGCTGGCCGAACTCGAGCTCACCGGCGTTGCCATTGACAGCGCCTACTTGCAGCAGGTCTCGCGTGAGCTCTATGAGCAGCTGCAGCGGCTGGACCAGGAGATCGCCGACGTGGCCCACGGTCCCCTCAACGTCAATTCGCCGCAGCAGCTGGCCCGCTTCCTGTTCGAGGACCTGGCGTTGCCCGGGGGGCGCCGGACCAAGAGCGGCTATTCGACGGACGCGAATGTGCTTGACGCGCTGCGCGACCAGCACCCCGTGGTGGCGAAGGTCCTCGAGTACCGCCAGCTAAGCAAATTGAAAGGCACGTACGTCGACGCGTTGCCCTTGCTGGTCGACGAGCGGACCCACCGGGTCCACACGTCCTTTAATCAGACCGTCGCCTCGACCGGCCGGCTGTCCTCGTCCGACCCCAACCTGCAGAACATCCCGATCCGGACCGATTGGGGGCAGCGGGTGCGACGGGCCTTCGTCCCGGGCGTGCCCGAGGACGTGTTGCTGTCCGCCGACTACTCGCAGATCGAGCTCCGCATCCTGGCCCATATGACTGACGATCCGCTATTGCTCGAGTCGTTTAGCCAGGGCGAGGATATTCACGCCCGGACCGCCGCCGAAGTGTTTGGGGTGGCGCGCGACCAGGTCAGCGCCAACCAGCGGCGGATGGCGAAGGTCGTCAACTTCGGCATTCTCTACGGCCTGAGTGACTTTGGCCTGGCCCGCGACATCGGGATGCCCGAAGCGGACGCCGCCGTTTTTATCGAGACGTACTTTCGAAAATATGCCAGGGTGCGGGAGTTCCTGGAGGGGATCAAGATGATGGCCCGCGAACAGGGCTTTGTGGAGACGCTGTTCCACCGACGCCGCTACATCCAGGACATCCACTCGCCCAACCGGCAGCTGCGGGGCGCCGCCGAGCGGATCGCCGTGAACATGCCCCTGCAGGGCTCGGCGGCGGACATCATGAAGCTGGCCATGATCGCCCTGGACCGGTTCTTGCGCGAGCGTCAGCTGCGCAGCCGGATGATCCTGACCGTCCACGATGAGCTGGTCTTCGAGGTCCCACCCGACGAGCGCGAGGTCATGGTCGAGACTGTCCCCGAGCTGATGGCCGGCGTCTTCGAGCTAAAGGTTCCGCTTCAAGTCGACCTCAAGCTGGGTCACAACTGGCAGGACATGGAGCGGGTGCGGGTGGTGGCCGCCCGAACCTAGTGCCAGAACTCCCTGAAGTCGAAACCGTGGTCAGCGACCTGCGTCCGCAGCTGGCTGGCCGGCGCTTCGAGACGGTCTCCCTGCTCCTGCCGCGCCTGGTCCGTTACCCGGAGCCCGCCGCCTTCGTTGCAGGGTTGATGGGCGCTCGGGTGGAAACGGTCAGCCGCCGCGGCAAGTACATCCTGGCCCCCCTGGCCGGCTCGCGGAAGCGCTTCGTGGTGCACCTGGGGATGACTGGCCACTTGCGGGTTTGGGGCCGTGACGAGCCCCTCGCCCGGCACACCCATCTGCGGATCACGCTCGACGACGGCCGGGAGCTGCGCTACGACGACCAGCGGCAGTTCGGGCGTTTCCTGCTGGGCGCCGAGGACGAGTTGCAGACCGCCCGGGCTTTTCCCCGGCTCGGTCCGGAGCCGATCGGAGACTCGCTTACCGAGGGGGATTTCCAGGCCCTGATCCGGCGGCGCCGGCGGCCGGTCAAGTCGGCCCTGCTCGACCAGTCATTCCTGGCGGGCTTGGGCAATATCTACGCCGACGAGGCCTGCTTCGCGGCGGGCGTCCGGCCGACCCGGATGACCCACCGGCTGGCCGTCCGCGAGCGCCAGGCCCTGTTCGGGGCTATCGGGACGGTGCTGCGGGCGAGCATTGCCGCCCGCGGGTCGTCGGTGGCCAGCTACGTGGACGCGTTCGGCGTGGCCGGCCGCAACCAGGAGATGCTGCAGGTTTATGGGCGGGGCGGGCGTCCTTGTTTTCGGTGCGGAACTCCGTTGAAGCGCCTGCGCCTGGCGGGCCGGACCACGGTGTACTGTTCCCAGTGCCAGCGCTGAGCTGGCCCCAGTGGCCGGCAGCCAGCCGCCGCCTGCTGATGGTCGCGGCCGGGCTGTTCGCCGCATTCCTGCTGGTGGCGCTGCTGGTCCAGCTGCGCCAGTTCGACCGTCTTGACTATCGTCTTCTCCACTACCTGCAGGACCGCGGGAGCGGCGGCCAGGATATCGGCCTGGCCATCCTGGCCTACATCGGCTCGATCGAGCTGACGCTGCTGATCGCGCTCTTGCTGACCTTCCCATTGTTCAAAGGGCTTCGCCTGCTGGCCATTGGACCCGCCGTGCTGGTGCTGGCGGCCTCCGTGATCGAATGGGTGTTCAAGCATCTGATCGCCAACGCGCCGCCCCCCAATTTCTACCATCACTTTCCCTCGTGGCTGCCCCATCTCTCCCGGCATGCCGACGCCAACGGGTTTCCCAGCGGCCACATGATCCGGGCCACCTTTCTTTATGGTCTGTGTCTCTACCTGGCCAAGCGCTGGGAGCTGTTCGGCCGCGACAGCTCGCGCCTGAGCCCGATCCTCGTGGTGGTCGTCATCCTGCTCGGCTATGCCCTCTGCTATCTGGGGGCCCACTGGTTCTCGGACGTGCTGGGGGGCATGCTGCTGGGCCTGTCCCTCCTGGTCGCCACCATCGCCTACCTGGAGCGGAAGCGCCAGGTCACCGTCGAGGAGACGCTGGACTACTAAGCCCGGATTCGGGCTAAGTTCAATCGGAAGGCCCCAGCGCAGCTGGGCGGCGCCTGATGGCTGTGGAGCGGCGGGCAGGGGGTGCGATCCACGCAGCCCCGGTGCGGGGCCGTCAAAAAGAAGAAGCCGTGGCGGCTCTTGATGGCCCGCAGCATCCGCCAGCTGGGGGAGCTATCCCCCAGGCGTCGTAACCCGTAAGAGCGACTAGACCCGTTTCAATTCGCCAGTACGCGGCCATATAATCGGGAGATGCCCAGATTTGCCTTTACGGCGGCTTTTCAGCCTGCCGGTGGCCAGCCCGAGGCCATTTCCAGGCTGGCCGCCGGGCTCGCGGACGGCCGCCAGCACCAGGTCCTGATGGGCGTCACCGGCTCCGGCAAGACCATGGTCGTGGCCCAGATGATCCAGGAGATCCAGCGGCCGACCCTGGTGATGTCGCCCAACAAGACCCTGGCAGCCCAGCTCTGCAGTGAGTTCCGGCAGTTCTTCCCGACCAACGCGGTCGAGTACTTCGTCAGCTATTACGACTATTACCAGCCGGAGGCGTACATTCCGCGGAGCGACACCTACATCGAGAAGGACTCGTCGAAGAACGACGAGATCGACCGGCTGCGCCAATCGGCCACCCGAGCGCTGCTCACCCGGCGGGACGTCATCGTGGTCGCCAGCGTGTCGTGCATCTACGGTGTCGGCTCGCCCGAGGACTACCTGGGCGAGTCGATCGAGATCCACGCCGGCGAAGGATTCCGCCGGGACATTTTCTTGCGCAAGCTGACCAACCTTCAGTACCAACGCAACGATGTCGATTTCGGCCGGGCCCGGTTTCGAGTCCGGGGCGACACCGTGGACGTGCAACCGTCCTATGACCAGATCGCGACCCGGGTCCAGTTCAACGGCGACGAGGTGGAGCGGATCGTCCAGCTGGATCCGCTGACCGGGGAGATCATCGGCGACGTGGCCACGTTCCAGGTCTTTCCGGCCACCCACTATGTGACGCCCCGCGAGAAGCTGTTGCGGGCCATCGACGCGATCCAGGTGGAACTGGACGAGCGGGTGGCCTGGTTTGAGAGCCAGGGCAAGTTGCTGGAGGCCCAGCGGCTGCGCCAGCGGACCCAGTTCGACATGGAGATGATGCGCGAGACGGGCAGCTGTGCCGGCATCGAGAACTACTCGCGGCACCTCACCGGCCGGCGCGCGGGCCAGGAGCCGTACACACTGATGGACTTCCTGCCCGCCGACACCCTGGTCGTGGTCGACGAGTCGCACGTCGCGGTCCCCCAGATCGGGGGCATGTACGGCGGCGACCGGTCCCGCAAGATCCCGCTCGTGGACTATGGGTTCCGGCTGCCCTCGGCGCTGGATAACCGGCCGTTGACCTTT
>DASQAY010000193.1:0-16447 GCA_035635515.1 Candidatus Eiseniibacteriota bacterium
TCACCACGTTGTCTTCCAGGGTGACGGCCACCGGGTGATGGCGGGCCCAATCCTCAAGACGCGGATCCAGGGGCTTGATGTACCGAGCATTGACCACCGTGACCCGCGTCCCGCCGGCATCCAGGAGCGCGGCCGCGTCGAGCGCCACCCGCACCATCTTGCCGGCGGCCAGCACCAGGGCATCGCCCCCCTGCCGCAGCACCTCCCACTCGCCGATCGGAAGGATCCGGGGCGGCCGGGCTGGCGCCGGGTCACCGACCGCGCCCTTGGGGAAGCGGATGGCGAAGGCGCCCCCATCGTCACGAGCCATGGCCGTGTGCAGCAGGTCGCGCAGCTCCTGCGCATCACTCGCCGCCGCCAGAGTGAGCCCGGGCATGGCCCGCAGGAACGTGAGGTCAAAGATCCCATGGTGCGATGGTCCGTCATCGCCGGTGATGCCGGCCCGGTCGAGGACAAACGTCACCGGCAGACCGTGCAGGCAGACGTCCATCATCACCTGGTCCAGCGCGCGCTGCAGAAACGTGGAGTAGATACAGACCACGGGCCGCAGCCCGGTCATGGCCAGCCCGGCGGCGAAGGTGACCGCGTGTTGCTCCGCGATGCCGACGTCGTAGAACCGGTCGGGGAAGGCGGCCGCGAAGGGGCCCAGGCCGGCGCTGCTGCCCATGGCGGCCGTGATCGCCACCAGCTTCGGCTCCCGCTGCGCCTCGGCCAGCAGGGCCTCGCCGAAGACGTCCGTGTAGCTGACCTTCTTCGAGCCAATCGGCTGGGCGGTGACGGGGTCAAAGGCGGACACGCCGTGCAGGTGATCGATCTCGTCCTGCTCGGCGGGCGGATAGCCAAAGCCCTTGCGGGTGATGACGTGGATGATGACCGGCCCGCCGATCTGCTTGACCTGCTTGAAGGTCCGCTCCATATCCTCCAGGTTGTAGCCGTCGATGGGACCGATGTACTTGAGACCGAGGTCCTCAAAGAAGGTGCGAGGGGCGACCAGCTCGCGCAGGCCGTCCTTCATGCGGCGCCCGGCGGCCAGCATCTTGTCGCCTACCGCCGGCACATCCCGCAGTAACCGGTCCACCCGGCGCTTGGTGCTTTCAAACCGCGGGTTCAGGACCGTGAACTGTTGGGCCAGGTGCTGGGTCAGCCCGCCAATGGTGGGGGCATACGACCGGCCATTGTCATTGAGCACGATGACGACGCGGGTTTTGCGGTGCCCGATGTTGTTGATGGCCTCGTAGGCCATGCCCCCGGTCAGGGCTCCATCCCCCACCACCACCACGACCTCGCCCGGATGATTGGCACGCATCCCCTCGGCCATCCCGGCCGCATAGCTCAAGCCGGTTGAGGCGTGGCTGTTCTCGATGAAGTCGTGCGGGCTCTCGCTCCGGTTTGGGTAGCCGCTCATGCCGCCCAGCTTGCGCAGCCGGGCGAACCCGTCCCGCGGCCGGGTGAGCAGCTTGTGGACATAGGCCTGGTGGCCGGTATCCCAGAGGATCCGATCGTGAGGGCTGTCGAACGCGCGGTGCAGGGCCAGAGTGAGCTCCACCACGCCCAGATTCGGACCGAGATGCCCCCCCGTCTTGGACACGCTGGTGATCAGAAACTGGCGAATCTCCTGGGCCAGGTCGCGCAGCTGCGCGTGGGTCAGGCCGCGCAAGTCACTCGGCTCCCGGATCCGGTCGAGAAGGGGCGTCGCAGGCAAGTCCGTCATCTGGTCTCGAGTGTAACGCTCGGTGACGCGCCGAAGTTTCGGGCTAGATCCGGCCTAGCTGACCTTTGTCTTGGGCCGAGCCAGCTCTTCCCGAACTTCACGCACCGCCGCCATCAGGACGGCCAGCTTGCCTTCCGCCTCCTCCCAGGTTCGGGTTTTGAGGCCACAGTCCGGGTCGACGGTCACCTGTTCCGGCTTGAGCACCGTCAGCGCTCTCCGGATCCCGGCCGCCACCTCGTCTTTCGACTCGATTCGGTGGTCATGGGAATCGAGGACCCCAAGGGCGATCTCCTTGGTGAAGGGATGGGTTTTGATCAGGTCGAGGAGGGCGTAGTCGTTGTTCGCCGCTTCCAGGTCCAGCTGGTCGACCGGCAGCTGCAGGAGGCCAGGATAGATGCTCGGGAAATCCCCGTAGCACATGTGCGAGATGGTCTTGACCGTCAGACCGTCGGTGACTCGGTGCATGGCCTCGATGGCGATGGGCAGCTCGTCTGGCCGAGTGGAGAGGGCCGGCTCGTCGATCTGGATGTACTGCGCCCCGGCGCGCTGCAGATCTTCGGCTTCCTCGCGAATCACCTCGGCGAAGGCCATGATGGTGTCCTTCCGGCTGGGGTAATGCTCGTTGAACGACCAGTCGGTCATGGTGTAGGGGCCGGTCAGCATGCCTTTCACCGGCTTCTTGGTCAGGCCCTGGGCGAACTTGTACCACTCCACGGTCATCGGACGCGGCCGCCGGATCTCGCCGATCACGATCGGCTTGCGATAGTAGCGGTTTCCGTACGACCGCACCAGGCCGCTGGTCCCCATCCCCTCCAGCTGCTCGGCGAAGAAGGCCGTCATGTCGCCGCGGTACATCTCGCCATCCACCAGGATGTCCAATCCGAGCTTCTCCTGGAGGGCGATCACCTCGCGGGTCGCCTTGCGCTCCAGCTCGGCCAGCTCGTCGCGACTCATCTGGTTGCGGGCATGCAGCGTTCGCGCCCGGACCAGGTAGTCCGGCTTGGGGAAGCTGCCGACGGTGGTGGTGGGCAGAAGGGTCATCGTGCCTCCAATTCTGCGGGTTTGCCGTTGACGGCGGCAACGGCCTCGGCCAGCCGGGCCATCTTGTGCTGGGCGGTGGCGTGGGGCAGGAACTCCAGGCCGGCGTTGGGACTGGCCCACAGGCGGTCCGCGCCCAGCTTCTCCACGGCCCGCTCCAGCAGACGGGCCAGCCGGTCCCGCTCCTCCAGGCGCGTGTTCCGGGCGTCCACGCAGCCGAGGACGATGTCCCCCGGCGGCGGATTCTGCAGCACCAGATCGAGCTGGTCCGGCCGGTCCATCACGTCGATCTGCAGGGCGTCCACCGGGAACGTCCGGAGCGCCGGATAGATGCCGTCGATCGGCCTGAAGTACGTCGCCAGCGCGAACTTCGTCTTCACGCCTTTGGTGATGGTCTGCAGACAGGTCCGGGCCAGCTGGACCGCGGCCGGGCGTCCGCCCAGCGCGGGTTCGTCGATCTGGATCCAGGGCGCGCCGGCCGCCGCCAAGGCCTGCGCCTCTTCGTGAAGCGCGCCGGCCACCGCCAGCGCCAGGCGGTCGAAGTCTCGATAGAAGCGATCCTCAGCCAGCGAGGCGTAGGTAATGGGTCCCGGCAGCACGGCCTTCACCGGCCGGGTGGCGGCGGTGGCCGCCACGCGATAGTCGGCCACCGTGGCCGGACCGCGCCAGCGCAGTGGCCCCTCGATCACCGGGTGGCGGTAGTAGACGTTGTTGTCGAACCAGCGCAGCAGGCCGCCGGCATGGGCGCCCTCCAGCTGGCGGGTCAAAGGCGTAAGCAGGTCATCCCAGCGGATCTGGCCGTCGGTGAGCAGGTCGATGCCGGCCTCTTCCTGTTCCTTGACCACCCGGGCAATGGTGGCCTGGTACGCATGCTCGAGCTCAATGTCCTTGATCTCGCCGCGATCGTGCTGGTGCAGCATCTGCCGCAGATTGACCGGCAGCGACCGGTCGCTGACGCGCGGGTAACTGCCCACCAGCGTGGTGCGAAGCATGGAGTCAGTGTAGGCGAGAGGACCCCAGCCGCCGAAGCCGGGGTCCCCTTCCGCTATCCGACGACCAGGAATCCCTGCATCCAGTCGTGGATCGTGCACTGGAAGCGGTAGGTGCCTGCCGCGCTGTGGGTGTCGGCCGTGATCCACCAGGACTGCGCTGAGGGGCTGACGTCATAACCATTTCCGCCGAGCACCCCGGCATCGAGCAGACTGGTGGGATCTTTCAACGAGCTTCCCGGTCCGGCATTGCCCGGATCGCCGATCACCTCAAACGTCGTGTCGCCCGGCTCGAAGCACGGTGTAACCGGGCCCGCTCCCACGCCCACATAGCCGGTGCCACAGTCGAAACCAAATGGGAGCGGCTCGATCGCGGGCGACCACGCCGGGAAGGTCACGCTGTGGAAATTGTGCGGGTCCGCCCAAAGGTACCGGACCTTGTCGCCGGCCTGCAGGCGGAGGGGCGAGGTCGGAAACACCTCGTCGATGGCGACGTGGTTATCCGCCGCGTTGATGCCCACATGCACGGTGAAGGTCCGCGCCCCGGCGGAACCGGTAACGATGGGGGCGACCAAAGCGGCCTCGGCTGCCTTCCCGGCTGCCTGGTCCGCCGCGAACTGGGCGTTCGAGGCCGCATCGATCTCGGCCTGGGTGGAGGTCTTGGCTCCGCTCCCGACGACGTCGAGCTGGCCCCGCATGCCCGGGTGGATGTAGCAGAAGTAGTGGTAACGACCGGGTTGGGCGTTGATCGTTACCAGCTGATCAACAAACGAGGGGACGAATTGCCCTGTCGTAAAGAGCGTGGCCCAGTCAACCCCGACTTCGGGCCCCAGCACCTGGATCTGGTCGCCACCCGTGAACGAGCAGATGGGCTGACCGAGTGACGCAACCCCGCAGACAGGCGGCCCGAACCCGTTGTTGAAGGCCGGATTGGGAGGGCCCTGGTGGTTGCGATGGCTGCCGGTGAGCGGGAAATTGGAAACCCCGAACCCAAGCTTGTTCGTTCCACTGCCGGCGGCAATGTCAGTCGGGCCGCTGCCATCGTTATCGGCGAAGGCCACCGGGTAGGTGCTGCGGGCCCAGTTCTCATCGCGAGCCAACGCCACCACGTGGAAGGACCCAGGGGCGGACCGCAAATCGATGGCGCCGCCCGAATGGACCGTGACCTGGCGGGAGAAGAAATCGGTGTACTCGAAGATCCGGCCCGGCGGGCCGCCCGGGCCAAAGTCGACCTGGTTGGCAGGGTCGAAGGCGTCGACGCCGATCACGAGCGGTGCCGCCGCGGTGGCCGAGGCCGGCATGCTGGCCAGACCGAGCATGAGCGGCAGGACAGCGGCGGCGGATAGGCGCGACAAGCGCATCCAGCGGTACATGAGACACCTCCCTCTCTCTACGGTGGGTCCAAAAACCACGGCCATTGTGCTCCGAGTGGTGGGACCCGTCAAGGCAAATAGCCGCCTGGACTGCCCCTCCCCGGAGCAGGCTCAACCTGTTGAGGTACAGGTACCACTCCGCGCGCCTGCGTGCCCGCGGCAGCCTGGGGAGGGTCCGTGTGGGGGTTAAGCGGCAGTTATCCGTTGAGACGGACGAAGTAAGAGTCGCAAGCCATGTCGATCAGGTCGGGTTCCAGCCGGGGCGGCCGCTCCTGAAAGAGCGCGTGTTCCTGCAACGCCTGGAGGAGGTCGTGCGGCTGGCAGCCGCGCAGCGGGCGCTTCGTCTTCTTGTAGTGGCGATCGAGCAGGTCCCCGTACCCCTTCTCGTCGAAGGGAATCGCCAGCTCGATGCAGGCCCGCTCGAAGATGCGCCGGAACTCGGGCTCGGTGGGGTCCGGCACGAAGACCTTGTAGCGGACCCGCCGCAGGAAGGCCTCATCCACCAGGGAGGCTGGATCGAGGTTAGTGGAGAACACCACCATCGCCTCGAACGGGACCGCCACCGTCTTCCCCGCGCTGGCCAGGTTCAGATAATCGACTCGGCGCTCCAGGGACACGATCAGCCGGTTGAGGAGCACCCGGGGGGAGGCATCCTGGCGCCCGAAGTCGTCGAGTAGGAAGATCCCGCCGTTGGCCTTCAGGTGGACGGGCGCCTCATAGAAGCGGAGCAGCGGGTCGAAGGTCGCCCCCAGCATAGTAGGGGTCAGTTCGCCGCCCACTTTCACGAATGGGCGCTCGACCGGAACCCAGCGCTGGTCGGCGGCGGGGTCCTCGGCGGCGGCTTGATGGTGCAAGGGGTCGAAGACGCGCACCGTCTGGCCTTCGACATCCACGGCATAGGGGATGAAGATGCGGTCGCCCAGCAGGCCGGCACAGGCCTCCGCGATGCTGGTCTTGCCATTGCCCGGGGCTCCGTAGAGGAACATCGGGGCCCGCGACGCGATGGGCGGCCCCAGCTCGGCCAGCAGGTCCTCACTCAGGACCAGGTGCGAGAGGGCAGAGGTCAGCCGGCTCCGATTGACGTCGATATCCACTGCCTGTTCCCGAATCGAGGTCTCGTAGGCGGCGAACCGGACGGGCGCCGGACCAACATAGTGGTCACGCTCGAGGAGCTCCTGGGCCCGAATCCGTCCCTCCTCGCTGAGCTGGTAGCCCATCGTCTCCCCGAAATCCTGGCCGCTGGCCGCGCTGGCCATCCGGCCCAGCTTCTGGCACAGGTTCTGCTCGATCAGGTTCTGGACGGCGGCGGCCAGCACAGCGTAGGGCAGGTGGATGGCGGCCGCCCACTCCCGTCCGGACATGGGTGATTTGAAATAGAGGTGCTTGAGGAGCAAGTCGGCCAGCCGGTTGGTGGACAGTCCGACCTCGTCCGGCCGAGTGGGCTTCTGGGGCCGGAAGGCGGGCGCCGCCGCCTCGGCCGCCAGCGGCTGGATGGCCACGCCTGAGCAACCGGTGACGCTAGGCTTTCTTGCTGGCGGCCGGCTGGCGGGCCTCGGCCAGCAGGCGTTCGATCCCTTTGGTGGGATAGGGCGGATCCAGCTCGACGATCAAGTGCTGGGCGCCGGCCCGCAGGTAGGCATCCGGGTCATCGATGCCAATGCCACCAGTCACGCTGACCGTTCGCTCGATGGTCGCCGGGTCGCGTCCCAACTTCCGGCACCAGTCGTTGAGGACGCCGTTGAGGCGCTGGTAGTTGGCGGGAGGGCCGAAGGAATTCCACAGGTCGGCATACTCCGCGACCAGGCGGAGGGTGACCTTGACGCCGGCGCCCCCGATCAGGATGGGCAGCTTGCCCTTGGGCGGCGGGTTGAGCTTCTTCAACCGAGCCTTGATCCGGGGCAGCGCTTGGGCCAGGTCGCGCAGCCGGCTGGCGACGGTTCCGAATTCGTACCCGTACTCGCGGTAGTCGCGCTCATACCAACCAGAGCCGATCCCCAGGACGAAGCGGCCGTTGCCCAGGTGATCCACGGTGCGGGCCATGTCCGCCAGCAAGTCCGGGTTGCGATAGCTGTTGCAGGTGACCATCACGCCGAACTGGGCGTGATGGGTGTCCACCGCCATCACGGGCAGCAGGGTCAGGCCCTCGAAGTGCCGACCCTTGGGATCACCCGAGAGCGGGAAGAAGTGGTCCCAGGTCCAGATGCTGTCCACGCCCAGCTGGTCGAATGTCTGCCACGCCTGCCGGATCTGGTCGATGGTGGTGTGCTGCGGATGCAGTTGCACGCCGACTTTGAATCGCGCCATCCCGCAATTATCCCGTCTCGGCGCAGTCGCCCGCCTGCTAGACGCTGAAGATTTCGACCTGGTCCTGCTGGATGCGGACCTGGATGGGTGGGAGCGGCGGCAGGGTTCCGCCCGCGTAGGTGCCGGTGGCGGTCCCGCTCTCCGCGAAGGTGGCGCCGTGGCAGGGACACTCGAACTGGGTGCGCATTTTGCTCCAGTTGAGGACGCAGGGCATGTGCGTGCAGAGCGCGGAGAGGGCGCGCACCGTGGTCCCCCGGCGGATGACATACCCCTCCAGCGGGCCGTGGGTGAAGCGGACGGGCGTCGAATCCGGCAGGTCCGCCAGGGCCATCAAGGTCTGCCAGCTGCCGCGGCCGGCCAGCACCAGCGGCGGCTGCCACCGCGGCGACGGTGCGGGCTGGGTAAGGCGTTCGATCCCAAGCACGGCCAGGATGCCGGCTGCCAGGCTCCCGCCGGCGGTCAGGAGGAGCGACCGGCGGCTAGGCCGCTTGTCGACGGCCGGGATGCCGTGCGCGTTCACGGCATCGGCGATCGCCTGCTGGACCCGCTCGCCAAACTCGCGCGACGGCAGCGTCGCTGCCGGGCGGGCGGCCCGGAGCATTGCGGCGACTCGGCGGGCCTCGAGCGCGTCGTCGTTTTCGAGAGGCGTCCGCTCCGGCGGGCGGTCGGCCAGCAGGTCCTCGACGTACTGGTTTAGCTGGTCGGGATCGTCTTCCATCAGTTGGTGCCCTTTCGGTCCCGCCCAGCCCGGTTCAGCGCCCGGAACTGGAGGACCTTCACGTTTGATTCCGAGAGACCGAGCTCCCGCGCTGTTTCGCGAATCGAGTAGCCGCGCAGGAACCGGAGCTCCAGCACCCGCCGGTAGTTCTCCGGCAGCGTCGACAGGAGGGTTTCGACCCGCCCGACCGCCTCATGGTTCTCGGGCGCCGGCCCCTCCCGCTGGATATCGTCTTCCAGCTCCCGGGTCGCCTCAGCGTAGAACTCTCGCCAGTGGTCGGCCAGGGTGGTTTGGGCCACCCGGTACAGCCAGGCGCGCAGCTCGGCGGTCGAGACGTCGCTGCGCATGCTGGCGATGGCCTTCATGAAGACGGCCGACGTCAGGTCCTCCGCGTCGGCCCGGTTGCCGACACGACTGTAGAGGTACTGGTAGATGGCGGTGACATGGCTCTGATAGGCCCAGATGAGGTGCTCGGGGTCCACCCGTCCAGCCGCGGACGGGCGCCGGAGCGCAAGTATCCGCCGGCGGTCAGGGGCCGGATCGCCTTCTGTCACCTCTTCGGGCATTCCTTCCCTGTTTTGGTACGGGGGGCGGTTACGGCGCATGAACGGCGGGATGGAATTCAAGTTCAAAACCCGCGGTTATCATGACAGGGGACTGGTATGGGTGAAGATCGGCATTACGACGTCATCATCGTCGGCGGCGGGCCGGCGGGGCTGACGGCTGCCCTCTACGCGGGACGGGCGCGGGTCAACACCGTGCTCTTGGAGCGGGGCGTCCCGGGCGGCCAGCTGCTCAACACCGAGGCCATCGAGGACTACCCCGGGTTTGACCGGATCACGGGGGCCGAGCTGGCCCAGCGGATGGCGGACCAGGCCGTGAAGTTCGGCGTCGGTATCGAGGTCGCCAACGTGACCGCCATCCGCACCGAGGGCGAGCACAAGGTGGTGGAGACGGACAACGGTACCTATCGAGCCGACTTCGTCATCCTTAGCGCTGGCGGTTCGCCCAAGCGCCTGGGCATCCCGGGGGAGGTCGAATACCAGGGGCACGGGGTTTCCCAATGCGCCGTTTGCGACGGGGCGTTCTTCAAGAACGAAGAGATGGCCGTTGTAGGCGGGGGTGACGCGGCCATCGAGGAGGGCACCTTCCTGACCCGGTACGCCAAGAAGGTGTACATCATCCACCGCCGCCACGAGTTTCGGGCCCAGGCCATCCTGGTGGAGGCCGCCCGCAACAATCCCAAGATCGAGTTCGTCCTGGACACCGTGGTGGAGGAGATCAAGGGCAATGACCAGGGCGTCACCGAGATGGTCCTCAAGCACGCCGAATCGGGCGAGCGGCGGTCGCTCAAGGTGGGGGCCGCCTTTATCTTCATCGGTTTCCTTCCCAACACGGAGTTCTTCAAGGAGCCTGACCACCTGGAGCACGACCAGCTCGGGTTCCTCATCACCGACAACGACATGCAGACCTCGGTCCCGGGCGTCTACGCGGTCGGCGATGTGCGGTCGCAGCTCACCCGGCAGATCACCACGGCGGTGGGCGACGCCACCACCGCGGCCATTCACGCCGTGAAGCAGCTGGAGACCAAGCAGCACCACCCCACCACCGTCCCGGTAGACGCGTGGGGCGAGGCCAAGAAGCTCGCCGGCGGCTAACCGGCGGGCCGTTCTGCGGATCGTCGGCCTGGCCGGCCTCACCGGCGTCTCGCTGGCTCTTCGTCTCTGGAACATCGGGTTCGGGCTGCCGGCCATCTACCGGCCCGACGAGGACGTGGTGGTGGGCCGGGCCATGGGCATCCTCCACGGCACCGTGGATCCCCACTTCGCCGATTGGCCGCACGCCCATTTCTATTTGAGCGCGGCCTGGCTCGCCCTGTCCACGCCCCTGCGCGCGCTGGGCACCGAACCGGCGGTCGATTACCTGGCGGTGCGGCTGCTGACGGCCATCCTCGGCACGCTCACGGTGCTGGTGGTCTTCGAGATGGGGCGGCGGGCCTTCGACGCGCGCACCGGCGTCTTCGCCGCTACCGGCATGAGCGTCGCGTTTCTGAGCGTCCGCGACAGCCACTTCGCGACCATCGATGTCCCCCTCACCCTGGCCTGCAGCCTGACTCTGCTGGTGGTGCTGCGCCTGGCCCAAGCACCAACCGTCATCCCTTCAATGTCCCTCCCCTCTCCGCCAAGGGCTTCAATCTCCCTCCCCCTCAGGGGGAGGGCAGGGTGGGGGTGGATCCTCCCGGGAGCGCTCCTTGGCCTGGCTACCGGCATCAAGTACACGGGCGCCTTCTTGATCGCCTCCATCCTCGCGGGCCAGCGGCGTCGCCTGGCCCTGACGCTCTTGATTGGCCTGGCCGCCTTCGCGCTCACCTCGCCATTCCTGGTGCTGGAGCCGGCAGTCTTGGCCCACGGGCTGAGCTCCATCACCCAGCACCTCGCCCGGCCCGGCGCGGGGGAGATCGGCTGGATCCACCTGGTGCGGGTGGCTCTGTGGCAGGGCCTGGGCCGGGTCCTCTTCCTGGTATCGCTGGCGGGCGTGGTGGTGGCGCTGTGGCGGCGAACCCGGGCGGATTGGATTCTGCTCAGCTTCGTCGTCGCTACCTATCTAGTGCTGGGGGCGGGCTCATCCGTCTTCGTGCGCTACGCCGATCCTCTCCTGCCACCCCTGCTCGTGCTCGCTGGACGCGCGGTCAGCGAGATCTTGCGGGTGGCCGTGCAGCGTCGCGCCGAGATCGCGACGGCTATCGCCGTACTGGTGATTGGCGTCTCCTCGCTGCCGCACGACGTGACCTATGACCTGCTGATCGGCCGGACCGATACGCGAACGCAGGCGTTCGACTGGCTGGCCTCCCACACGCAGCCTGGCGACCGGGTGGCGGCCGGTTATTTTCCCGGGCCGGCCCACGACGCGGCCCTGGTGGCCAGCGGCCGGCACAGCCATGGAGCCACCACCGCCTCCGTGGCAGCCTTCTTGCAGAACCGGCTGCAGGATCGGTACCGCGTGCACGAGCTCACCGCGGAAGAGCTGGCGCGCGGCGACCTGGCCGCCTTGCGGGCCGATGGGATCCAGCTCGTCCTGATCACGCCCCTGCTCCCCCAGGACGATTGCGCCGCGCCATCACCCCTGGAGCAGCAGCTGCGCGCGCTGGGCCCGCCCGTCGCCGTCTTCCTGCCAGCGGCGGACGCGTGTTCGGGGTCGGTCTTTGACCCGCTCGATGCCTACTTTGTCCCGCTCGCCGGCTACCAGGGGTGGGTCCGGCCCGGACCGCCGATCCGCATTTACGTGCTCGGGTAGCGCTGTCATATAGTGGGGGCGGATGAACCTCATCGGACTTATCCGGGAGCGCGCCCGCAACTATCGGTGCGTCAACTGCGCCCAGACCCTGGGCGATTGCGAAGTGCGCCTCCTCTCCCAGAAAGACGCGCATTGCACGGTGGAGGTCACTTGCGGCAACTGCGGCTTCACGTTCATTGCGGTGCTCCTGCTGAAGCCCAAAACCCACCCGGACGGCCTCCCCAAGCATGCGCAGGAACCGATCAGCTCGGACGACTTGCTGGACGTCCACGAGCGGCTCAAGGAGTTCGACGGCTCCTTCACCGAGCTGCTCCAGCCGCAGGCCCGCCGAAACTAACTTTCCGTCTATCTCCCTCCCTCAGGGGAAGGGCAGGGTGGCGGGCCGCACCATCCCTTAGAACCTTGCCACCTAGAATGGTGACGACGTGATCTATCTCGACCATTCGGCCACCACCCCGCTCGATCCCGAAGTCCTGGACGCTATGCTCCCCTACCTCCGGGATAATTTCGGCAACGCCTCCAGCGTCTACGGCCTCGGCCAGGCCGCCCGGCGGGCGGTCGACCAGGCGCGGGATGAGGGCGCCGCGTACTTCGGGGTGCAGGCGCGGGAGGTGGTCTTCACCTCCGGTGGCACCGAAGGCGACAACTTTGCCTGGCGCGGCGTCGCGGTGCGCAACGCCGACCGCGGCCGCCACCTGATCACCTCAACGGTGGAGCACGACGCGGTGCTCCGGTCGGCGGAGGCCCTGGAGACGGAAGGCTTTGAGGTGACGCGGCTTCCGGTCGACCGCCAGGGGTTGGTGGATCCCGACGATCTGCGGCGGGCCCTGCGGCCCGACACCACCCTGGTGAGCATCATGCACGCCAACAACGAGATCGGCACCATCGAGCCCATCGAGGAGCTGGCGGCGGTCACCCGCGCCCACAGCAGCGCCTACTTCCATACCGACGCCGTCCAGTCGACCGGCAAAATCCCCACCGACTTCAACACCCTGGGCGTGGACCTGCTGGCCATGTCGGCCCACAAGCTGCACGGTCCCAAGGGCAGTGGCTGCCTGCTCATCCGCAGCGGCGTTCGCATCCAGCCCCAGATCCTGGGCGGCGGCCACGAACGCAACCGGCGGGCGGGAACTGAGAACGTGGCCGGGATCGTGGGCCTGGCCAAGGCGCTGGCCATTGCCCGCCGCGACTTCGAGCGGAACACGGCTCATCTGCGCCGCTTGCGCGACCGGCTGATCTCCGGTGTGCTGGATCGGATCCCGGGTAGCCGGCTGACCGGGCATCCGACCAACCGGTTGCCCCATCACGCCAGCTTCCTCTTCGATGGGGTGGAGGGCGAGTCCCTGCTGCTGCAGCTGGACATGCAGGGGGTGGCCGGGTCCTCGGGGTCGGCCTGCACCTCCGGGTCGGTGGAGCCCAGCCATGTGATCCTGGCCCTCGGCTATCCACGGGAGCGGGCAGTCGGCAGCCTGCGTCTCTCGGTGGGCAAAGACAACCGTGAAGACGAGGTCGAGACGGTGCTCGCGAACCTACCGGGCATGGTCGCCCGCCTGCGCGCCATGGCCCCCATTTCCGCGGCCTGAGCCGGAGCCATGCCCGAGCGCCTCTACAGCGTGGACGAGGCGAACGCCTTACTGCCCCAGTTGAAGCCGGTGCTGGAGCGCATCCAGCAGACGGAGGCGGTCATCGCCAACGACCGCGGCCTGGCCGCGGTCCGCGAGAAAGCGTCCCAGAACGGCGGCGGCACGCCCACGGTGAAAACACTGGCCGCGTCCCGTCAGCTGCAGAAGGACCTGACCCAGATCACCGAGTGGGGCATCATCCTGCGTGACCCGTCGATCGGGCTGGTCGATTTCCTCCATCAGCGCGAGGGGAAGACCGTCTGCCTCTGCTGGAAGCTGGGTGAGCCGCGGGTCGAGTGGTGGCATCCGATCGAGACCGGCATCGCTGGCCGGGCACACCTCTAGCCGAATTCAATCAGTCGATTCCCGCGAGCTGGACTTCAGTCCAGTGCGCGCCCCCGTCGTCCGTCGCCAGGAGCGCGAACCGAGGCGGAGTCCCTGAGATGCGGATGTGCATTGGACCCGCGCTTCCCGCAGTCGCTTGACCGTATATCGCTATCCTTCTGGCTTCACCTTCGGGCGAATCCTGAACGGACACCCAGCCTTGCTTGAGATCCAGGAGCTCTACCTGGTTGGGTCCCCAGCCTGCGGGAAGTTGCGGAAGTGGGCGGGGGGCAGACCAGGAGACTCCCGCATCGTCGGTCGTCGAAAGCCCGCTGGCTCCCCTGGCGATCCATCGCCGCGTATCGATGAAGCTCAACGTCCCATCCGCCGTGATGCGACGCGGTGCGGACCAGGTCTGCCCGCCGTCGCCCGTCAGAGAGACGTAGGTGCCGAGCGGCTGGAAACAAGTCATCGTGGAAGCCGAACTGGAAGACGGAGACGGGCAGGCGACGGGTGAGGAGGAGCTCACGGCCACCACAACGATGCCGTCCTGCTCATTGAAAAATGTCGGGAGATCGATGTTGGTGCGAGCCCCAGGCACACCGACCCCCGCAGCCGGGCGATTCTCGAGCCTCCAGGTCCGGCCGCCATCTCTGGTGCCATACAGGGCGCCGCCCGCGTTCCGGCTGGGAGAATTGATGATCCAGCCTACGGTCGGGCTTACAAACTTCAGCTCCGGCCTCACCTCGGACCCGACCAGGGCTGGACTGGTCTCCGAGCTGGCAATGCTGGTCCAGTGGCGCCCCCCGTCGATAGTCTGGTACAGGAATCCTTCGCTCATCCACAGCCACCCGTGCGCGGCGTCGATGAAGTCGACGGACATCAGGCTGCCCGAGTCTGGCGGCACCGTCCGCGTCTCCCAGTGTGCCCCGCCGTCGGTGGTCACCCAGAGGACAGCTGGCAAAGTGGTCGCCGAGGACCCCTCTGAACCGATGCCCTGTTGCTGGCCGCCGATGATGGCGATTGAGGCATTGAGAAAATCGGCCGGTATTCCGGGGAAGACATCCTCAAGCCGGAATTGGTGCTCCCAGTGCTTGCCCCCGTCTGATGTCTTCGCCACCACGGTCTGGCCATCGGGCCGGAAAACGGAAACCCAGCCAACCTGAGGAGTCACGAATCGGTATGACATCAACCCCTCTTGTGCGGAAGGCAGACTCACCGCAGGCTGGGAGGTGGCGGCCGGCTGGATCGGATGATGCGCCACGTGCGCAAACCGGATGGCCCCGACGGCAAAACCGGCCAGCAGGACAGCGGCGACTCCCGCCACCGCCTGCCAGCGCTTTGCAGCAGGAGCTGGCTCGTCGAGCCGCATCATGGTTTGGGTAAGGAGCGAGGAGCTCGGAAACTCATCAACCTGGAGGCCTTCGTTCAGCTCTTCTCTGATCCCCATCAGGCCTCCTCGGAAGCGGGCAACGCCAGCCTCAGCCGCCGCAGGCCGCGGTTAATGCGCGACTTGACTCCGGCCAGCGAGATCCCCAGCGAGAGCGCCACCTGATCTAACGGCAAGTCCAGGTAGAAGTGCAGGAGAATCGCGGCGCGCTGGTCGCGGGGCAGCCCCTTGAGGGCCTGCCGCAGGTCGGCGCCATGCAGATACTCGGCTTCGGGGCTCACCGGGTCGCCGCCAAAGAGCTCCCCAAAACGCAGCACGCTCCGCCAGCGACTTCGCAGCGACGTCCGGCACTGGTTGGCGACGATCCCGAAGAACCACGGCCCAAAAGGCGCTCCTTCCCGCAGGTTTCCGAGGCGGCGCCAGGCCTTCAGGCCGGCTTCCTGGACCACGTCTTCCGCCTCCTCACGGTCCTGGACCATCCCGAAGGCAAGCCGGGCTGCCGGCGCGATCAGGGGCTGCAGCAGCTCCTCGAAGGCCCGCTTGTTCCCCGCCCGGGCTCGATCGACCAGGTCGAGCGCGCTCCCGTCGATCATCCATTGTCACTCTCAATACGCGTCAAAGGCGACGGAGGGTTGCAGAACCTTTCCCCTCCCGCTCAGGGGGGCAGGGAGGGGGTGCTGGCTACAGCGTCAGCTCCATCCCGCGGGTGAGCTGGAAGCCAAACTCTTCGTAGAGCTGTTGGCCTTCGCGACTGGACTCCAGGAACAGCCGCTTGATCCCGACCTGGCGGGCATGTGCGATCAGGACTTCCAGGAGCTGGCGCGCCAGGCCCCGCCGCCGGTAGGCCGGCAGCGTGTACATGTTGGTCACGTAGCCGTCGAGCCCGGTCGCGTTGCCCGGATAGGGTGGGCGGTCCAGCACGGTGAGTCCGCTGGCAGCCACCACCGTGCCGGCATCGTCGGCGATCCAGGCCCGGAACGATCCGTCGGCGAGATGCGTCCGGAGCCAGGCCCGCAGAGCGCCATCGAAACTAGGATCGGTCGCCTCCAGCAGCTGGATCCGCAGGCTGACCAACGCCTCGATGTCGTCGCGCGTGGCGTTTCGAACGTTCAGGATCGATGCTCCCCGATCCACGCGAAGAACCCTAAAGTGACCACCACGGCCAGCGCCAGACCGATGGTGCCCAGGACTCGGCCGGTGCGTGCCGGTCCCACGTCCCACCGGTCCGGCTCTCGACCTACGTCGCGCAGCGCGTGGTTGCCCCAGATCAAGGCCAGGATGCCGAAGAGGATCCCAACCGGCGAGCAGCCAAAGGTCGCCAGGCTGATGATCCCGAAGGTGAGCGAGGGGGTGGCGTCGGGATGCTGCTGCCGGACCTGGATGGCCTGCCCGTCGGGTCCCGCTTCGGCGGTGGCGAGTTGCTCGAGGGCGGCCAGCGGACCCTGGGCCTCTACCACAGCGGGCAGGACTTTACGCAACGCAGGCTCGATGCTCTTGGCCAGGGTGGTTCGCCGCTGCGCATCCAGGCCAGCGCGGCGGCTGGCATAGGCGATCACGAAGCGCTTCAAGTCCGGCTCCAGTTGGAGCGACGGCTCCGGTCCCGTCGCGGGCGTCGCTGGGATGGCGCCTGGGCTGGTGGGGACGGCGGGCTGCCCCCAGATGGAGCTGGCGGCGGGAGCGACGG